>CADAAJ010000023.1 GCA_902785855.1 uncultured Methanobrevibacter sp.
ATGACTAAATTTAAATATTATTATATTTATTTTTATCTATTTTTTAAAATTAACCTTAAATTTTTATTTTTTTGGATTCTAAACTTTATTTGTTATTTTTATAATTTTTTAGTTATTTTTAAGTATTATTTTTTGAATTTTTAAATATTTTTTTAAAAAATGCATACATTTATAATAAATAATCATGATAAATATTAACATAATGTCAAATTTTGACTTATTTAATTAATCGAAATGGAGCTTGTTTAATGTTTTTAACTAGAATAATCTATGGAATTATTTATTTCTTAGACCTTATTTATGAAATCATTAAGGCAACTTTTGATGTTGCTTTTAATGCAATTATGAGGAGAAATATTGATCCTGTTGTTGTTGATATAGAAACTGTTTTACAAAGACCTGTTTCACAAACAATATTAGCTAATAGTATTTCGTTAACTCCTGGTACTTTGTCTGTTGATTTAGATAGTGAAAATAACATTATAAAAGTAGCTGCTATTTCTCCAAGAAAAAAAGAGGACATAATTCCTTTTGAACCATATATAAAGAAAATGTTTGAATAATATTTTCTTATTAATGAATCGAGTGATATAGTATGGATATTTTATTTGTTTCAAAATATATTGTGGTTATTGCATTAATTATAATGATGTTGGCCGCTTTAAGAGCAAGTGCTTATAAATCTTCATCAATGGGACTTTTAGGAAGTTCTGTAGTTGTTGTTGCTTTTGCTGTAGCATTATTACTTGTTGGAGATTTATATAATCTTGAATTTTATAGGGATATATCATTAGCATTAATACTATTTGGATTTGTAGGCACTGTTGCTTTTGCTGTTGTTTTGGGAGGGGATGATAAATGATAGAATATATTCAATCAATCCTTCTTATAATATCGGCGATTTTAATAATTATATCTGCAATAGGTCTTATTAGCTTGCAGAATAATACAAAAAATGTTGTTTATGCAAGAATTCATATTGTTGGTGTTTTTGATATCGCATGTATCTTGGCGATGCTTGCAATAGGTCAATATTTACTGGCTGGAATTTATCTTGTTATTGCACCATTTACAGCACATGCAATAGCCAATGCTTATTGGAAAAAAGAAGATAAAGAAAACAATTTAAATTTAAAAACTGTTGAAAAGGTAGATGAAAACAATCCATTTATTCATCCTAGAGAAAAAATTGAAGTTTTAGAAACTAAAGATTCTGGGAAATTTAAAACAGATAGTAAGTTTTCAGTTGCCATGTTAGAAATCGATGAGGGGGAGTAAAATGTTAGACTTTGTTTTAATGATTATAATTGTTTTAAGTGCAATTCTTGCCCTTATTCAAAAAGACTTATTAAAAACAGCAATTTTAACCGGATTTTCTGGTGGTGCTCTTGCAGTACTTTTCCAGATATTGTTGGCACCGGATGTAGCTTTAACACAAGCTATTGTTGGAGCAGCAATTATTCCTATATTTATTGCATTGGCTGTTAAAAAAACTCAAAGGAGTGATAGCTAATGGCACAAACTCAACTTGCAGTATTATTTACATCAACTGCATTGATAATTATCGGGTTATATTCAGCAATTTTCATAGACAATATCATAAAAAAGATTATTGGTATTAGTTTTATTGAAGAAGGTGTGAATTTATTCATTGTTGCAATTGGTTACAAATCTGGCGGTATTGTACCTATTTTAATGCCTGGAATGGATGCTTCCTGGTTTAGTAGCAATTCTGCATACCCACTACCTTTCGGTTTAGTACTTACAAGTATTGTTATTGGTGCTAGTACACTGGCAGTAATGCTTGCATTTGTTATGGTTTTATATAAACGATATGGTACTTTGTCTACTAAAGTAATGTTGGCAGATACATCAAAAAAGGAGGAATATGATGAATGAATTAATTCCACTTATGGTTATTATCCCAATTATTGCAGCATTGCTTATTTCAGCATTTTCAAAATTCAATACTATTTCAAAAATATTAGCATTTGTTGTTGCAATTTGTCTTCCGGTTATTGCAATAGCTTCAAATTATGGTCTTCATTACTTTGGAGGTTATGAACCAATATTGGATAATGTAACTGGTATTACATATCATCCAGCTATTGTATATTCATTTACATTCTTACAACAAATATTTATTGCAGCAACAGGACTTTTGGCTTTCCTTGTGATTTTCATTTATTTAGCAAAATATAGGAAAGTTTCAGGTCCTTATTTATTCCTATTGTTTATGGGTACTGCTTCTGTTACTGCAATGCTTTTAACTGATGATATATTTCACTTGTTTGTATTCTTTGAAATATTAGCTCTTGCTCAGGTGGGTATTGTTGCAGCATCATCTATTGATTATAGTTATGAAATGGCTTTAAAATACATGATTTTAGGGTCAATTGGAAGTCCAATAATGCTTTTAGGAATTGGATTTTTGCTTGCTTTAACTGGTAGTGTAAATATAACTGATATTGTATATGCGGTTCATAATGGTTTAGTTGACAGTAAATCTCCGGTATTTTTAATTTCACTCGGTTTAATATTCTTTGGTTGGTTATACGCATCTGGTTTACCACCTTTCCATACTATAAAATCCGGAATTTATTCAAAAGCAGAACCTCATGGAGCAGCATTACTTCAATCATTTACAGTTATTTCAATGATTTCAATTGTTTTGATAATGTTTAGAATTTATTCTTCACTTCAAATTTTTGAAGTGTTAATTGTATTCTTTTCAATATTGGCTATGATATTGGGTGTTTCTCTTGCATTAACACAGACAGACTTCAGAAGAATGATTGGATTTTTAGCAGTAGGTGAATTAGGTTTCATTGGTTTAGGTATTGGTCTTGGAACTCAGTTTTCAATAACTGCAGGTCTTTTCCAGGCTTTAAATGAAATTATCATTACTGCATTATTATTCATTGGTTTTGGTGCAATTGTTAATGCAACAAATGAGGTCGATACAAGAAAACTCGGTGGACTTTTATTTTACCATCCTAAAGTAGCATTAATGCTTTTAATAGGAGGTCTTGCAATGGCAGGTGTTCCTCCATTAAGCGGTTTCCAGTCAAAATTAATGCTTGTTCAAGCTTCTCTAAATTGTGGATATCCGGAAATATCTATTTTGGCTATCATGGTAAGTATAGCTACTTTTGTAGTTTTTGTAAAAACATATTATTCAATATTTTTAAAACCAAAACCAAAGGATTTGGATGTTGAAAATAAACAGGTGCCAAAAACAATGATTTTTGCAATGGCGATATTATTAATCATTGTTGTTTTATTCGGTGTATATCCGGATGTTGTAACAAATGGTATTTCTAACTTTGTTGGAGGGATATTATGAAACTTTATGATCAGATTTTTAATGTTGTAAAACAGTTTAAAAAACTATTTTCTCCAGGACCGGTTACTAATGCTGATGTTTCTGGAAGTATTACAGCAGAAATTTTTATAATTGTTTCATTAGTATTGTCAACTATTTTGTTAAGACATGTTAATGTATTGCTTGCTGCATTAGTGGCTTTAATTGTAGCTATTGTTTTAATTTCTAATATTCCACTTATTCCTAAGTTTAAATTGGAGCAGGAGGATTCATTGGAAAAAATGATATTTTATGCAATTGTAACTCTTTCAATTATTATAGTATTTTTATACTGGGGTGGTAATCTTGTCTAAAAACACAATTCGTAATTTGATTGCAGCAGTATTGACAGGTATTTTTTCAGTTACCTTAATCGATGCTGTATTTCATTTAAGTAAAGTTATCAGTCCTGGGGTAAGTAATATTTATAATGTTTTAGGAACTAAAATTGCTCCAAATCTTGTAACTGTTGTTATATTTGATTTTAGAGCATATGATACTTTAGGCGAGTCAATTATATTGTTAACTGCAGGATTAGTTGTATTGCTTATCTTTGGTAAAGGATTATTGGGGGATAAACAATGAGTGAGAATAGTATGATTTTAAAAATTATTGCATTTCCTATTTCAATTATATTGATCTGTTCAGGAATAATGACTATTCTTGGAGGCCATATCACTCCTGGTGGAGGTTTTCAGGGTGGTGCGATGATAGCTAGTGGAATTATATTTTCTATTCTTATTTATGGTTTAGGTAATTCTCCATTGGAATTGTCTCATACATATATTGAAGTTTTGGAATCAGTTGGTGCTTTAGGTTTTATTATCTTTGGACTGATTGGTTTGGGACTTGGCGGATTTTTCCTATATAATTTCGGGACTGATTTGTTGAATGTTGTTCCTCAAAATATTCAAACAATATTCCATTATCCTGATGTTACTAATGCAGGAATTATTCCTTATCTCAATATATTTGTAGGATTAAAAGTATTTGTTGGATTATCCTCAATTGTAATAGCATTTGCAGGATTTAAAAAATTTACAGAGGAGAGTGAATGATGTTAAGTTTAGGACCAATAATTTTTGGATTAATATTAGGTTTAATTATAGGTTCACAAATTAAACTTAATGTTGGGGATAGTGAGTTTACTTTAGCTTCATTTGTAGTTATATTTATTGCTGGAATTATTATAGCATGGTTATCTGGTAATTTTCCATATTATGATGATGTAACAGTTTCAACTGCATTTTTATCTCCTCTGATTGGAATTTTTGTAGGCAAAATTTTATTTGCAAGGAGTAAATAGGGAGTTTTTATAATGTTTTTATCGACTAATACATGTGATGGAAAAAGAGAATGTATAAAACAATGTCCTACAAAAGCTATTAATTTCATTAATGGAAAAGCTTTAAGTTGTCTTGTTTGTGGAATATGTTATAGAAACTGTCCAAATGGTGCAATATTTATTAATAGTTACGGTGGATATGTTGTGGACAGAGCTAAATGTAACGGCTGTGGAATGTGTATGTACAACTGTCCTATTGACAATATTACTATTGAAGATGGTATTGTATATGGTATTTGTTCCCGTTGTGGAGTATGCAGTGAAGTTTGTGATAATCGTGTTGATGGATATGGTCTTGAAAGAGATAAACAGCTTAAATTGGTTAAATCACTACAGGTTTTAACTCCTATTCTTGAAGATATTCCATGTAAACAGGAAGGAATAAAAGAGGTTTCAAGAAATTATTTCGGGACTGACTTTAGTAAATGTGTACTTTGTGGAAGATGTGGGGAGTATTGTCCGACCAAAGCTATTCATGTTAATATTGATTGGGATAATGGTATTTGTAATGGGTGCAGATTATGTGAAGATGTCTGTCCAAATAATTCAATGAATAAATATCAGGCTGTTGATAAAAATTCATGTACACTTTGCCTGAATTGTCTTAAGGCTTGTCCTAAAAATGCAATTTCTGTTGAGGACTTTAAAATTAATATTAACAAATTAAATCAAAAACCAACTGGAAGTATTATTTCATGTTTAAACTGTGGATTATGCTCAGACTTATGTAAAAATGAGTCTCTTAAAAATGTTGACCATAAATTAAGGTATGATCCAACAATGGATATAGAAAATACAAATCATGATGAATCTATTAATTCATGTCCAGTAAACACATTAGCTATTGACTCTGAAATGTTTATCTATGATGAGTATAGTGATGAAGAATTGCCTACATTATCTGGATTTTGTGTTTCCTGTGGTAAATGTGTTTCTGTTTGTGATGAAGTTCATGCCCGTCAGTTCATGACACATACATGGGATGGTAGTGTTTCAAGTGATTGTATTTCTTGTGGTATATGTGTTGAAGTATGTCAGGAAGATGCAATTACTCTTCAGAGAGGCACAATATCTGTTGATTTGGATAGATGTATCTTATGTGAAAATTGTGCAATTCACTGTCCAGTTGATGCAATTGTAAAATCAACTATGTATAAAAATGAAATTGACGGAGGATTCAATTTCATTGAACAGGAATTGTGTATGCATTGCGGATTATGTTATAAGATATGTCCGTATGATGCAATAGATAAAGTTAATAATCAATTTGTTGTAAATGAAGAAAATTGTAAATATTGTGGAGCATGTAAGAATGCATGTCCTGCAAATGCATTTTTATTTGAAAGAAAATTTAAAGATTCAATAGAGGGTATTTAAATGAGCAGTATACTTAGAATAGCTTTAGAAGGAGCTTTTACTAACTTTAAAAGAATCTTTTTTGCAAGTGATAGGGTTACAGACATGGAGTTGAGAAAACAGATTTCAACCTTATCTGTTGAAGTTGATGAAAGAGTTGACGAAACAGTTTGTATTGGTTGTGCAGGTTGTGCTAATGTTTGCCCTACAGGTGCAATTGAGATGAAAAAATTAACACATTCTGTCAGATTAACTGATGATTGGGTAAAAAATGAAGTACCTGAAATTAATCTAGAAAAATGTGTTGTATGTTATTATTGTCATGATTTTTGCCCAATATTTTCACTTTATGGTCAAAAAGGTGCTGTTCACCCAAGTTGTGTTGGTGACCAAGAGGTGGACGTTGATAAATATCTCACACAACCATTTAAAATTTCTGAAGATAAACTTAAAGTTATATCTCAATACTTATCAGATAAAACTGTACTCAGAAATAAAGAGGAGGGTGATTAGATGGGAATTAAATCATTTTCAAGGGCAAGAGCAATACATGTCATGTTAGTTTACACTGGCGGTTGTAATGGTTGTGATATTGAAATTGTTAATTCAATTTTATCACCTAGATTTGATGCAGAACAGTATAAAGTATTCTTAACTTGGAATCCACGTGAAGCAGATGTTTTAGTTGTTACTGGTCCTGTCACACATTTGAATAGAAAACCACTTGAAAAAATTTATGATGCTATACCTAATCCTAAATTGGTTGTAGCTGCAGGAAGCTGTGCTTTAATGGGTGGTGTTTATAAAAATTGTTTTGCAGATATTCCGTCTGAGGAAATTGAAGGACCTGTTGAAAATATTATACCTGTTGATGCTAAAGTTCCTGGTTGCGCTGTAAGGCCTCAGGATGTTTTAGCTGGAGTTGTATCACTTTTACCTACATTATTGGATGCGGATTAGAGAGGGGAATTAAATGGATGAAAAAGTACCAAGAAGCAAAATTATTGAAACAGAAATTCCAATGGGTACAGTTCACCCTGCTGCATTGGAACCATATAGAGTAAGACTTTTTGTTGAAGATGAGATTGTTCAAGAAGCTGAAATAACTATTGGTGTTAATCATAGGGGAATAGAAAGAATTATGGAAGGACTTCCGGTTGAAAAAGCAAATGCATTAACTGAAAAAATTTGTGGAATTTGTTCAAATGCACATATATGGAACTCATGCAGAACAGCTGAAATTGGATGGGATATTGAAATTCCTGAGAGAGCTGTTTATATTCGAGTAATTATGGGCGAACTTGAGCGTTTACATTCACACTTCTTGTATTTAGCTCACGGTTGTGAAGTACTTGCTCATGAAACTTTTTCAATGAGAATCTTTTATATGAGAGAAATTGTAATGGAATTACTTGCAATGATAGGAGGAAACAGAGTACAATATGGATGTTCTGTTCTTGGAGGAGTAAGGCCAAGATGTGATTTGGATGATAAAAGAATTCAAAGAATTAAAGATGATTTGGACAAACTTGAAGAAGAACTAACAAATTTCGCAGAAAGATTTACTGCAGATTCCATATTATTATCAAGGGTTACTGGTATTGGAGTTATTCCTCAAAAACAAGCTTTAAAATTAGCAGTTACCGGACCTACATTAAGAGCAACAGGTGTTGCAAGAGATTTAAGAACAACTATGTTTGAATATGATAATTTTGATTTTAATGTAATTACTCAACCTGATGGGGATGTTAAATCAAATCTATTGATGAGGGCATTGGAATCATTTGAATCAATTAAAATTATCCGCCAAGCTATTGCAAATATTCCTGAAGGGAAAGTTGTCAATAAAGCATGGGATATGTTTGATACTGATATTGTTGAAAGTTATATTGAAGTTCCAAGAGGAACACTATATCATTCTTATGCTCTTGAATCTGGTAGGGTAAGGCATTCTGTTATTAGAACTCCGTCTATGTCAAATATTGGGGCAATGCAATATGCATGTATTGGTGATCAAATTACTGATGCTCAATTATGTATTGTTCAATGTGATCCGTGTTTTACATGCTCAGACAGAGCAATTGAAATTATTAGGAGGTAAATTATGAGTATTATTTATTCAATTTTAACTGTTATTATTACTGTATTGATTTGTTTTATAATATCTACATTACTTCCAGGTATTGAAAGGAAATACGTTCATGCAAGAATTCAGCAAAGAATTGGACCTCCAGTCACTACTCCTGGAATAATGGCTCCACTTAAATTCATGTTTAAGGAAAATGTGGAAGTTTCATCTCCTGTTCCGAGTTTGTATAAAGTATTGCCAATAATATGTTTTATTGTTGTTACTTGTATTTTAGTTGCTTTAACACCTCAGGCTTATAAAATTCCTGCTCTTGCGAGTTTAGTGGCTATTGTTGGATTTTTAAAAGTAGAAGAAATTTGTTATGTATTGATGGGTGCTTTGTCAAAATCTGTAATGTCTGTTAAAATGCCATTCCCTGATCTTGTAAAAGGAGCAGAACACATTAATGCAACAAGGTCTTTTATAGAAGATATAAGTGCAAGAAGATCTCTTAGAATGATTACTTATGGTTCATTTCCATTATATTTATCATTATTTGCACCTGTAACTGCGGCCAGAAGTATATTTTTATCTGATATTGTTACATATCAGCAAACTCATGGTCCGTTCTTATTTACTGTTGCAGGAGGACTTGCAGCTATTGTATTTTTCATAGGATACATGATTATATTAAATGAATATCCATTTTCAATAATTAAAGCTAAAAGTGATGTTATTGAAGGGCCATATATGGAATATGCTTCTAAATATCGTGCTATTGTTTATATAACTAGAGGATTTTTCATGTTTGTACTAGGTGCAATATTCTCAGTATTATTTATAGGAATTCCACCAAATATATTTTCATGGGGAATTTTACTTAATATTGGAGTGGCTTTAATATTTGTATTCATGATGGGAATATTTTCAGCATTTACACCTGTTTTTACAAACAGACAATTATTGCCAACAATTTTAAGTTCAACATTGTTAGGTATATTAGCTGTAATACTTGGATTATTGTGAGGTGATTATTTTGAAATTTGTTATGAGACCGTATCATATGGTAAGTCTTGGAGGATACATTGTTGAATG
This sequence comes from uncultured Methanobrevibacter sp., assembly GCA_902785855.1. Lineage (GTDB taxonomy): Archaea > Methanobacteriota > Methanobacteria > Methanobacteriales > Methanobacteriaceae > Methanocatella. Next base: position 9,229 of record CADAAJ010000023.1, read on the forward strand.
GGATTTTCCTTACAGAAATCTTATAGTTGTTAATAAAACCTCCGAACCTATTAAGGTTGAAATCCCGGTTTTTCATGAAGAATGGATTCAAGAACACAGAAATTTAGGTCTTGAAGTTATTCCGGTAAGCAAAAATGATAATTTTTTAAGTATGTGGAAAAGAGCTCATGCTCAATTAGATAAAATAAGGCCAAAAAATGAGTGATTATACATTAACTATTAAATCTCACGAGAAGAAAGGAGTTTTGGATGATATTACTGATGTCATTACCAGTCATGGTGCTAATATTAGTTATGTTCATCTTTTTGTTGAAAAAAATAATGTTGGTTCTATTAATATAGAATTGGAACATGTGGAAAATATTAATAAGATAGGCATAATATACGTGGTGAACGTATTAGTATTGATACAATTCCATTGGTTGGAGAATCAGATTTGGCTGAAGCTATTGAAGCTATTTCAAGATTGCCTAGGGTTAGTGCATTGGTACTTGCAGGTTCTCTTATGGGGGGAGAAATTTCTGAAGCTGTCAAAAATGTTAAAAAGGAGAATGATTTGATTGTAATCTGTCTTAATATGATTGGTGGTGTAACAGAATATGCAGATTTAATAATTACAGATCCAATTCAGGCAGGTGTTTTATCTGTTATGTCAGTAGCTAATACTGCTGCATTTGATATAACTCGTCTTGGAGATAATAATAAATTTTAATCAATTTTATGGACATATGGGAGTTTTTAAACTCCCTTCAATCTTTTATACATATTTCATTATATTCGCAGTTTTCACATTTTTTCACATTTTTTCTAATTTTTGGAAGTTTTTTATTTTCAGTTATTTCTTTAACTTCGCGTATTACTTCAAATAGTCCTTTTCTTAAATTAACATCCATGATTACTGGTCGTTTATCGCCTATTTTTTCATAATTAACAAATCCTACATATACTTCTGTATCGAATTCTTCTTCAATTAATATTGCATATGCCACTAGTTCAATTGCATTTTCATCCCAAACTCCTTTAAGTGGAGGATTTGAACTTTTAATGCTGATTGGATAATATTTTCCATCAATAATTTCTATTTTATCACATATTCCAATTAATTCTAGTTGGGAATCTTTTAATAAGTAGGAATACATACTATTTGGAAAAAACATATCTTTAATCGCATGTGCATCTTTATCAAGTATGCTCATAACTTGTTTTAGCTTTATTGCATTTATTTTTATATTGAAGTAGGTGTCATCAATTATTTCATTTATTTGTGATGGTTCGATAGATAAATCCATTGATTTTATTGTATCTGCTGTACTTTCAATGTATGCATTAATATTGTTGGATAAAATTCTTTCAATTTCAAGTATGCTCATATCTTTTTTTATTTTACGCATATTTTTTTGAATTAAATCTTGTATGTCTATTTTAAGCTTTTTGAGTTCAATACTTAACTGGTAATCATTTTTTTCATTTTTATCCACGTGAGTTTGAATATATAGCTTCATCGGACAGTACATATGTAGTTTTATAGAAGAAATATTTATCATTTTATAACCTCTTAAATTTAGTATTATTAGTATTTTCTTAATAATATTTAAAATAAGAAGTTTTAAGCACTGTTAATATTGTTAATTAAAATAAAAAAAGTTAATAGCTAATAATTTAGCTATTTGAATAAAATTTTACACTTTGTAGTAATCTTTGTTTATTGCAGGCAATTTTGTAAATATGGCTGGTACAATAAGGATTACAACAGTTAATATTGCCATGATGGTTATACTTAATCCATCTGCAGTTGAAATTGTTGAGTATATTCCCTGAATCCAAAGACCTAAAATACAGAATGGTAATATGTATTTAATCACTATTTTCCAGGTTTTACCAACTTTAATATTTGAATTTTTATTTAATGTATCAATTAAATCATCAAATTTATAAATCCATCCAAATATTATACATTCAAGAAGTATTGCAAATAATAAAGCGAAATTATTTAGATAAGCATCGAATATTCCTAAAATTGTACTTCCAATACCTGTTGCAAATATTGCTGAAATTAAAAATCCTACAATACAAACAACAGTTGCTGTCTTTTTACGTTCAATAAGGAATTTTTCTGAAATAGAATAACATACTCCTTCAAGAAGTGCAATAACTGATGTAATTCCTGCAAATAAAATACATATGAAGAACAAAGGTCCAATTACATATGCTGCTGGCCCCATTATATTAAATACTTGTGGAAATACAACAAATGCAAGTCCACTACCTTCTGTTACAAGATTATCAAATGCAATTCCGCTTGTTACAGCCATGAATCCTAAAATTGAAAATATTCCAATGGAATTAAATATTTCAAATCCAGAATTTGAAAATGCAACAATTAAAGCATTATCTACTAATTTAGAGTCTTCTGGAAGATAACTTGCATATGTCATTGCGATTGCCATACCTAAACTTAATGAAAATACAATTTGTCCAAATGCAGCTAACCAAACATCCAGATTAGTTAATGCACTCCAATCTGGTGTGAAAATTTGGGTATAACCTTCTGATGCTCCAGGTAGTGTAAGTGAAAATGCAACGATACCAACAACGATTAAACAAAGTAAAGGCAATAATATTTGGCTTACACGTCCGATTCCATCATTTAAATCTCTTTTAATGATTAACCATGCAATTAACCATATTATAAATATTGAAATAAGAACGTTCGGAACAATTGTAAATATTCCTGAAATAGAATCTGTTGAATGTAATACATTATTTGCAAAGTATATATCTGGATTTGAACCCCATGCTTTTGTAAAACTTAAAACAATATATATTAAGTCCCATCCAACTACACAAACATAATATGTTGTTATTAAAAATACGATTAATAGAATAAACCATGCTACTGGTTCTAATTTTGTTTTAATTGAGAATAATATTCTTGCAATTGATTTTTTAAATTTAAATCCTACTGCATATTCCACAAGAACAAATGATATTCCAAGTAAGAATAAAGAAATGATGTATGGAATCATAAATGATCCGCCACCGTGGGAATATAAAACATTTGGAAAACGCCAAATATTTCCAAGTCCTACGGCAGAACCAATCATTGCCATCATAAATGCAAGATTACTATTCCACTCTTGTTTTTTATTTTTTGTCATTTTATCACTTAAATTTATAATTATTATTTATTCTTTTGAAGTTTATATATTATTGGATTAATTTTTTAATATTCAATAGATTCTTTTTGATATTTTTTTGAATATTTAAAGTTATTAGTTAATTTTTAACTGAATATTATTTTTTTCTTAAGATATGAATGCTATTTTTAAAAAAGAGTATTATTTTGTTTAAGATTTAATATAAAAAGTTAATAAATTATTTTTTAAACTATTTTAAAGAATAAATTCTGTTAAACTGTAATTAAATTAGGTAAAATAAAAAAAGATGTTTTAATTTTAAGATTAAATGCAATCAAATGATTTTTAAAAAATAAATGGGTAAAATTACACAATAGTAATTTTACTTTCACCGGAAATTGTATATTTGTTATTGGTTGGACTTAAAACAACATTATAAGTTCCAATTTTTAAATCTTTTGTGTTGAATTTAGCTACACCTTTTTTATCTGTTATAATAGAATAATCTGCTGTTTTACCATTTTGAGTTAATTTTAGATTAATTTTGAGTTTAGATATAGCTTTATTTGTGTTTTTGTTTTTAACACTTACCTTAAAATATTTTGTAGTGTTGAATGTGTTTTTCACACTTGGTGCATTAATTGTTGTTGGTATTTTAACAAATTTGTCAACATTTCCAAGGTTGTAAGATCCTAGATATTTCATTTTAGGGCATTTTGGAAGACTGCCGCTACTATAGAATTTATTATTAAATACAACATTGTCCACTAATCTTCCGGATGACACGCCTACATATCTGCCATTATCATTAGATGCATAAGCTTTGATTGAAGATGTGGTTTTTAAGTTTTTATCAGTTGTAGCTTTCCAATGAAGTACAACAACCTGTCTTCTGTTTGTTCCGTAATGGTCTGTAGCACCTACTTTAATTGCAGCTTTAGCAGGGTTGCTGCTGTATTTTCCAAAAGTACTATGGCGATAATACTGTTTAAAATTAGGTGAACAACTAAACTCACCAGGTTTTAATTTACCTGTTATAATTTTATTTTTCCATACAACTGCATATCTGCCGTCTGGAGCTTTAATTGAAAAATGTCCGAAGTTTATATTATGTTTATATCTATAAATTTTCAGTAATGATGATTTTTTTATTTTGTTGGATTTAACCATATCTGTAGCTAATTTTTCCATTGATTTTATAAAGTCATAGGAATCAAGTCCACCATTTCCGACAATCCAACCATTGGCAAATACAATCAAATGAACAAAACCACCAGGTTTACAATGTTTTACTACAGGAATTCCACCTAATTTATCTTTTTTAACATATATGGTTGTTTTTCCAGTATTATCTCTTCTAAAACCTCCAACAGATTCAGTCTTACTCACCTGCAGGAAGAAAGAACAACAATCTTCATCTGAGTATGATTTCATGTTTTTAGAATTTTTATTAGAAATTTTCTCTTTATTTTTTGAATCTTTAAACTTTAAATTAGTATGATCTATAATAACTTTGCCGTTATTATCAATTTTTGCATTTGAATATATATTGAGATTATTATTGTTCAAAGGAGTTTTGTCTGAATTTTTCAGTTGAACTTCAGTGTTAACATTTTCTTTAGAATATGTATTTATGCTACTTACTTTAATTTCTGTATCTATTTTTGAGTTTTCCTGTGATAATGAATTCTTCAAACCATCATTAACTTCATCTGAAATCACTGAAGAAGATGTATCTTTCAATATATGATTGTCAGTGATATTTTCTGAAGCTGAAACAAAACTAAGACTCAATGTTATTGTTATTAATATCAACAAGATTAATGAAACAATTTTATAAGATTTTTTCATAAATCAACCCCCATAACTATGATTTAAGCAGAGTGTTACCTTAAAATTATATTCATTAATTTTAATTGTTTTTTCAGCCAAATCAAATATGTATTTAATAGTAATATATAAACAATTTGTGTGTACTATCTAATAAATCTTTATAATTAATTTTTGTTTGTTCATTTTTATTGTAAATATTGGAAATTTTGATAATTTCATTTGTTAAATAATTCTATAATGAAATTTTTGTTGATAAAAAAATAATTTTTAAGTTGGTATTTAAGTTTAACCTTTGAAATCTTTGAGTTTTAAATATTCATCAACTGCTTCACGTGTAGTTCCAACTACAAGTCTGTAGTGTGAAGTTTCACCATTTACAATAACTTTTTCCACTTTTCCTTTAGCAACTACATGTTCTCCATCAATAACCTCGCCAGCATAAGTGTGTGTAAATGAAACTACTTCACTTAAATCAAAATCAACACCATCAATTAATTTAACATTTTCTATAGTGTATAATGAAGGATTATCATATGCTCCAAGAGCACTTACAATGTCACATTCAATTTGTGCAATTCCTTGTGGTTCATAAACAGTATCTCCCCAAACACCTGTAATTTCACTGTAATCCTTAGTGGCTAAAATATCAAATAAAGTACCATCAATAGTTCCACGATTTGCTTTTCTATTTTCATACCATTTAAATTCTTCTTTAGTTAAACTTTCATCACTCATTCTTTTATTATAAACAAAATCCCAATAATCATCAGTAATTCCTTCAACTGTTATATATTTATCAACATCTTTGATATAAACTTCTTTTCCTCTGTTTTCTTTAAAAGCAGCTATTGCTCTTCTGTGATTGTCAAGACCATAAACAACAAAATCTAAATCTGATGAATTCTCCTTTTGAAGTCCGGGTAATATTGAACCGGAAATTCCAAGATTTTCATAAGGTATGTCTGCCATGTAATGGAAAAAATCAGCAATATCCATTAATTTTTTTATTAATTTGGGATTTTTAACATTTTCTCCTGATTCAAATGTTTTTTTAAGTCCCATTAACCTATTTTCAGGTTTAATTATTTTTTCAACTTTATCTAATGGCACTCCCATCATTTCAACATTTGTAACATCACAAAAATACAAGTAATCAGGATGATTTTCTCGTAAATAAGTATATGCTTCCTTTGAACCTACTTTTCTATATCTTTTACCATTTTTTTCTCTATCTCCATTAGGATCAGGTATATATCTTAAAAATGAGTTAATTTTATCTTCAGGATGAAGGTAATTGGTTGATGCAAAATATAAATCATCACTTGTATAAATAAAATCTCTTGTTCTTACTTGCTGCATAAATTCTTACTCCTTTTGTTAATGTGTATCTTAATATTTATATAAAAATTTAATCTTAAATTAATTCATGACTATAACTCATAAACATATTGATGAAATATTTGAATATGATGGAAGTCAAATAAATCCATCATGGGCTTTTCAGGAATTTGGAATTTATGGATCTTCTATAATAACATGGATTGGTCCGGTTAACATTACTCCAGATAATTTAAAGGATTTTGCCGATGTTGGATTGGAAATTAAATCTAAAAATATGATAAATTTTATTTGTGAGTTTTTTGACCAACAACCTACAAATATGAGGGTTGCTTATCTAAGACAAAGACTTTTGGTTATGATTTTTAGAGAAATTTTAACTGAATATGGTATTGAATCTAAAAGAGAAGGTGATGATATATTTGTAAATGGCGGTAAATTGTCTATTTCAATAGCTAGTGTATCATTAAGCTCTGCTAAAATACATTTTGCATTAAATTTGGAAGATAAGGGAACTCCTGGTGATGTTGATACAATAGGTTTGTTTGATATAAAAGATTCAGATGATAATCAGATTTTTAACAATGATAATTTATTGGATTTAATTAATAATACTGTTCGAAGATTCATTGATGAACTTGAAACAATTGAAAATGATATAAGTAAAACTAAGGTGTTAGGATGAAAATTTTAATTAATGGAATTCAATCTAATTTAAGATTTTCATCAGCTCATATAATTCCGGGCCATGATTCCTGTGGATTTATTCACGGCCATTCTTATTTTGTAGATATTGAAATTGAAGGTGAAAGAGCTGGTGATTTTGAATTTGTAGTAGATTTTAAAGATATTAAATCATATGCTAGAGCAATTTGTGATGAATTGGATCATAGATTACTGATACCTGTTTATAATGATTTAATTGAATTTAAGGATTTTGATAAAAATAAAGGTTCAATTTTTGATTTAAAAAACAATAAATCAGTATACTTTAAAATTCAGGATAAAGGTTATTCAATTCCATCTGTTGATTGTATATTTTTACCGCTTCCTTTCACTTCTGCAGAAGAGTTATCTAAGTTTTTTGCTGAAACTTTAGCTAAAAAATTAAGTGAAGATTATGATAATTTGGAATATGTTGCAGTTTGTGTTAATGAGGGAATTGGTCAGGGAGCAATGTATAGGAAAGATTTATAATGAAAGCTCCTATTATTGAAATATTTTCCAGTTTTCAGGGTGAAGGCCTTTTAATTGGTGAAAGACAAATTTTTGTTAGATTTGCAGGTTGTAATCTTGACTGTAATTACTGTGATACTAAAAACAGTAAATCTGAATCATCAGGAAAGCTAATGTCTGTTGAAGAAGTATGCAGTGAAATTGAAAAAATCATTACTCCTGATTGTAAAACTGTATCATTTACAGGAGGTGAGCCTTCACTATATCCGGAATTTATTTCTGAAGTATCAAAAAAGTTAAATTTAAAAATTATGCTTGAAACTAATGGGACATTACCTGAAAATATTGATTTGATTGAAAAATTGGATATTGTTTCATTAGATATCAAGTTATCTGAACATTTTAATAATGATTTTGATAATAAAATTTTTGAAAATGAAATTAAATCACTAAATTTATTAATATCAAAATCTATATGTGTATATTGTAAAGTAGTTATATTGCCATCAACAAAAATAAAGTCATTTGAAGAGGTAGTTGAAAAATTATCAGAGAATATTTCTAACAAAAGCAACCTTAAAATAATTATCCAACCTTCTAGTCCGTTAGGAGAATGGGAAAACATTAATTTTAAATTATTCGAATTTTCCGAAGTTGTTGGGCAATATTTTGAAGTTTCCACCATTCCTCAAATCCATAAAATATTGGATATTGAGTAATTTGTTTTTAATATTTTTGATTTTATTTTTAAGATGAGCAATTGTATATTGAGGTGTGAAAATGAAAGATAAAACATCCATTAATAGAAAATCAAACACAGGCGCAGTCGAACATGAAACTAGAGTTCATGATAGAGAAGGAGACATAATGGCTATCGCATCAAAAGATGTTATTTCAATCCCTCCTTCAAAAAGTATTAAAGATACTGCAAAAGTCATGATGGAACATGAATTTAGAAGATTACCAATCACTGATCCAGGTTCTGGTAAAGTCTTAGGTATTGTAACAGTAATGGATATATTGGATTTCTTTGGTGGAGGTAAAAAATTCAATATCATTGAGAAAAAGTACCAAGATAACTTCTTAGCAGCTATCAATGAACCAGTTAGAGAAATCATGTCTCGTGGCGTTGTAACTTTATCAAATAAAGCTTCTATTGGTGAAACAATTGAAGTTATGTCATCAAATCATGTAGGAGCAATCCCTCTTGTTGACAATGATAATAAACTTGTAGGAATTGTCACTGAAAGAGATATTGTATTATCATTATCTGGTGTTATTTCAAAAGAAACTGTACAGGACTACATGAGTCATAAAGTATTTACTACTACTCCTGGAACTCCACTTGAAAGTGCATGTAAAATTATGGTTAGGAATGGTTTAAGAAGGATTCCAATCATTGGTGGAGAAGCAGATATATCAAAAGCAAGTAAAAAATTATTAGGTATTTTAACTTCAACTGATGTTATAAGATTCTTAAATGCAAAAGAGTTATTTGATAAATTAAACTCTAACTTAGCAACTGATGTATTAAAAACACAAATTTCAGATATTATGGCTAAAGAACCTATTACAGTATCTCAGGACATGGGTATTGGTGATTTATGCACATTATTTGCTGAAAAAAATATTGGTGGAGTGCCAGTTGTTAAAGATGATGAAGTAATTGGTATTATTACTGAAAGAGATATTTTAAGAGCAGTAAAAAGATATTAATCTTTTAATTTAGAGGTGATAATTATGCAAATTAAGAATTTGATGTCTGAAGATTTAATTACAATAGACAAAGATCAAAATCTTTCTGATGCTTTGAAATTATTACGTAAACATAATGTTTCACGTTTGCCTGTAATCAATAATAAAGAGTTAGTAGGTATTATTTCTGAAAGAGATATAGCTAATAAGCTTGGTTCTTCAAAATATGAAAGTATGCCTGCATCAAGACTTCATGTTTCATCTGTAATGGTTAAAGATGTATTTACAGTTCCTAAAACAATGCAATTAGATGAAGTAGCAAAAATAATGTTGGAAAAAGGCATAGGTTCACTTCCAATTGTGGATGATGATAAAATGATTGGAATTGTTTCTAAAGCTGATTTTGTTACTCTTGCTGTAGGAATTGCTTTTGACAAAATTACTGTTAAAGAAATCATGTCTGATGATTTAATATCTGTATCTCCAAGTGAAAGACTTGTTCATGCAAGAAGACAAATGATTGAGTTTAAAGTTGGAAGATTACCAGTTATTGAAGAAGGTAAACTTGTTGGAATGTTAACTTCTAAAGATTTAATGAGAGCTTTCATTGACTTTAGAAAAAAAGTTCCAGAAAAATATCAAAAATCTCAAATTAAAGAGGTTTTAGTAGAAGATATAATGTCTTCTAACCCTATATTCACATCAAAACAAACTAATATATCTGAGGTAGCCAAAATCATGATGGATACTGGATTTAATGGGTTACCTGTTGTTGAAGATGATGATGTTGTAGGTATTATAACACAAACTGATATTTTAAGACTAATTGAAAAATTAGAATCTTAAATATCCTTTTTTCTTTTTTTTTAAGGTGATTCGCATTACTTTAATATCATTTTTAGGTCCTAAAGGAACATTTACTCATCAGGCAGCTAATATTTTGGGAGATGAGTTAATTCCGTATTGTACTATTCCTGCTGTTATGGAAAGTGTTTTTAATGAAGAATCTTCAATGGGTGTTGTTCCTATTGAGAACTCTATTGAAGGTCCTGTGGGAATAACTTTAGATTCCCTTGCACATAATTTTGATTTAAAAATATTTAAAGAAATTATTATTCCTATTAATCAGAATTTAATTGTTAATCCAGAAACTAAATTGGAAGATATTAAAGATGTGTATTCTCACTCTCAGGCTATTTCTCAATGCAGTGAATTTATTTCAAAAAATAATCTCCAGCCTCATTATTCTGTTAGTACTGCAAGAGCTGCAAAAGATATAATTGGGGATAAAACAAAAGCTGCAATTGGAAATGCAAATGTTGTGGATTTATATGATTTAGAAATTCTTAAATCTAATATTCAGGATACTGATAATAATAAAACTCGTTTTGTTGTTTTGTCTAAAAAACAGCATAAACCAACTGGCAGAGATAAAACATCCATAATTTTTTCTATTTATGAAGACCGTCCTGGAAGTTTATATAAAATTTTAGGTATTTTTGAAAAAGATAATGTTAACTTAACTAAAATTGAATCAAGACCATCTAAAGAAGCTTTAGGTAAATATTTATTTTTTGTTGATTTTTATGGTCATGTTGATGATGAGTTGACACAAAATATCTTATCTGAAATTAAAAATAATACATATTTTTTCAAAATTTTAGGTTCATATCCAGAATTTTAATTAATTTAAGGTAAACTTTAAATTATTGTTTAGATATATTATTAACATTAATATTAATTTCAGGAGGGTAGAGATGACTGATGATAGAGATAGACTTCTAATGATTATGAATAATTTAGAAGCAGATTATAAGTCTGGAAAGATTTCTGCAGAGAAATATAGTTATTTCCGTTCTAAATATGAAGATAAATTAAATTCTCTTGATGCTCAACAAGCTACTATGAGAATTAGGTCCATGCAAGGTAAACCATCTTCACCAAGAAATAATCGTAGGAAAAGAAGTAAAAGCCCAGCCGGAAATAAGAAAAAACAAGAACAGGATCTTGTTCAAAAATACATTATTAATCCAAAAAAGGATGATGTTCGATATAATAAAAAGAAACAATCCTCTGATAGTGGTTCATTTAAATTGATATTACTTTTAATATTAGTTATTGCATTTACAGCAGGTATTGCTTATGGTGTTTTTAACTTGGATTCTGATACAATTTCTGATGTTAATCCGGTTGCTACTGTTCAAGATACAGCATTTCCTGAAATTAAAGAAGTTGCAAATACAACTAACACATCTAAAGTTAAAAGTAATTATACAACCTCGACTAAGACAACTACTAAACAAGATTCAAGTATTCAAACTACAACGGATAGTGGTAGTAGGCAATCAAGTAGTAGTTCTAGTTCTAGTTCCAGTTCTAGTGGTAGAAGTTCTTCCAGTCAAAGTGGTAGTTCCAGTTCTGGTTCTAGCTCGAGTGGATCTTCATCGGGTTCATCATCGACTCCAACACGGTAGAGTTAATTAATTCATTATGATTTGAAGGTGAGTTTATGAAAAATAAAATTTCTATAGGTATTATAAGTATTATCTTTGTTTTATTCATTGTTCTATCAGTTTCCACTATTAATGCTGAGTCATCTAGTGGTAACGATACAATGTTATCAACATCAAAAGATGGTATTGTCATTAATTATCCTTCTGATTGGGGATATTCAAAAGCATCTTCTAATACTTCAATCATGGCTTTTTCCAAACTTGATTCTATAGATTCATCAGGTATTGGCCAGGTTAACATTAATATTGAAAAAAAATCATTAGGAGGCAGTGATTTTAAAACATTTGTAGATAAGATGTATAAATCACTACAAAAAGATAAATCATTTAAGTTAATTTCTTCTGGGGATGTTATGGTTCAAGATATTCAAGGTTTAGAGTATGTTTATACCTCCAGTGAACTTGGTGGTCAAAGACAACATAAAGCCGTATGGTTTGAAAAAAATAATCAGGCATATGTTTTACTTTACAGTGCTCCAGCAGATCAGTTTGAATCAAATTTATACATTTTTGAATATATACTTGAGAATATGGAAATTACATAACTCTTGGTGTTATTATGATAATATTGTGTGTTACTGGCAGTGTTGCTGCCGGGGAATCTGTAAAATTAGCTCGTGAATTAAGAAGAAATGATGTTGAAGTTAAATGTTTTATGAGTGAAGCTGCATGTGATATAATTCATCCAAATTCATTGGAATTTGCCACAGGCAGTGAGGTTGTAACTAAATTAACTGGAAAAATAGAGCATGTTAAGTATGCTCAGGAAGATTTAATACTTGTTGCACCAGCTACTGCAAATACAATTTCCAAATTTGCATATAAAATTGCAGATAATCCTATTTCTACTCTTTTAATTACTGCACAGGGACATAATACTCCAATTCTTTTTGTTCCTTCAATGCATGATTCTATGTATGATGCAATCAAGGAAAACATTGAAAAAATTAAAAATGAAGGTTCAGCATCTTTTTTAAATCCTAAAATGGATGAAGGAAAAGCTAAATTTCCATCAAAAGAAGATATTGTTCTTGAATCATTAAGAACTATTAATTTAAATAAAAAGGACTGATATTATCAAAAATAAAAGGATTTTAATAAGTTTGGGAGGAACTTATGAACCTATAGATTCTGTTAGGGGAATTACTAATAAATCTTCTGGAAAAATGGGGTTGGCTCTTGCTCGTGAAGCTTATATTCGTGGTGCTGATTTAACATTGGTTGTAGCTAATGTTAATGTTGAAATTCCATCTGTTTTTAATGTTATTCATGTTGAAACAGGTAAAGAAATGAATGATGTTATTTTAAATTTAATTCCTTCTTTTGATATATTTATTTCTGCAGCCGCAGTTTCTGATTTTGAATTTAGTGAGAAATATGATAAAAAAATTGATTCATCATCTTCATTATTCTTAAATTTAAGGCCAACTACTAAAATCATTCGTAAAATTAAAAAAATTAATCCTGATATCTTTTTAGTTGGATTTAAGGCTGAATTCAATATTTCTACTGATGATATTATTAAATGTGCTAAAAAGCAGATTTTAGATGCGGGTACAGATTTGGTAATAGCTAATGATATTTCCAAAAAGGATTGTAATTTCGGATCAGATAATAATGAAGTTTTAATTATTGATGATGAGGTTTTATCTGTGCCTTTAGCTTCAAAACGTGAAATTGCAAAAATAATTTTTGATGTTATTTCAAAAAAAGTTTAATTTCATATATATTTAATACTTTTTATTTTATAGTTTGTATTATACCTTTTTTTATTTATTATTTTTGAGTATTTTTTGTATATGTTAATCTCATAGATATTAATTTAATCATCCGTAAAATTAATTAAAATGATGTCTCAAATGATGGTTGAAATTATTTATAATTTTTTTTTAATTTTCATTTTCAAATTCTTATTTTAATGATTTATGTGGGATTTGTTGTGTGTATTAATTTGGATTTTTGGATTGTAATTTAATTTTTTGATGTGGTAAATTTTCATAGTTTATATTTTAGTCAATTTAATTTTTGGTAAAATTTGTTTAAATTTAGAAAAATATGACCTCATTTAAGTAATACTTTTTTAAATAAATGATGTAAATTAATCTTTAAAAATAAATTTTTTTAAAATAAGTTTTAAATAAAAATAAGTTCGTTCCTTTAGGTATTAGTTAAATGGAGTGATTAATAGAGTGAATGTACCTAAAGGACGTTTCACCGAACTTTTATTTTATTTGCATTAGCATATATAATATTTAATTTTATAGTATAAAAAGCTATCTAAGTAATACTTTTTGACGATTTTTGTAGTAATTTTTTACTTTTCTTAGAAGTATTTTTTTCTTGATTGTCACTTAAAATCAAGTGATTTTTTTCAAAAATTTTTTCATTTATTGACATTGTATTATTGTCTTTTTTGTAATGGCTTTATTTTTAGATTAGGTTATTTTTAAAAAATTTATCTTAATATTTCTTTTAATATAGTGCGGATTCGAATTTAGGATTTGATATGATTTGGGTTTTAGATGGTTGTGTTGTTGCATCATTAATTATTTGTTAGGGTTGATAAAATCTTTGAATGTTTTTTATAATGTAATTTTTAAGGTATTTATATTTATTGAAGTATCTGGAGTATACTTTTTGGGTTATTGTTTAATCTTCTTTATTTTTTTCCAAGTCATAAAAAATTAAATCTATATGAACTTTTTGATTTTTATTTAAAATTTAAAAATTTCTTCGTTTTTCTTTATATTTAATGTATGTTGTTACTTTTGGTGTTGTTTCTATTTTTGGTATATATTATAGAATTGAATTTTAAAGCATCATATTTATCTGCAATTAAATTCATAAGTATTAATTGAGAAGCAAAAGTTTGATATATTTTGATAAGTATCTAACTAATATTTTTCTATTTAAATTTATTTGATTTAAAAGTTTTTTTCAACAAATAATGCAATATGATCTTTTTCGTAAGGTTCTAATTTTATTTTTTCATTAATTTTAAATCCTTTTTCTTTTAATTTTTTCTCTTCCTGTTTGAATATCTTTTTAGGTTTTTGTACTACATCAATACTTCTAGCTTTAATCATTAAAAGTCCCAAACCATCATCATCTGTAAAAAGATTCATATTTTTCATGAATAATTCTGTTTGTGTTGGTTGGGCAACGTCACAATATACCAAATCCACTTTTTCTACAAGATTTAAATATTTTTTAGGTTTTGTTGCATCTCCTAAAATTGGTGCAATATTCGGTCTTTGTGTTGAAAGTTGGACTAATTTTTTTGCTGTAGTTGGTGAAAACTCAACAGCATAAACTCTTCCGTTTATTAAAATATCGGAAATATGTGAAACTGTTGTTCCGGTTGATGCACCTAAATATAATACTTTTGAGTTGTCTTGAATATCTAATGTTTCCAATCCGTTTAAAAGTGCTGCAGCTAATTTTGATCGTCTAGGATTCCATAGTCTATATTCGCAATCTTCTTTAATTAATTCTTCTCCATAAACTGATATTCCAGGATTTAAATTTTTTGTTGCAACATTTCCATCTTTTAAATATACTTTCATGGACTATCTCCTTTTTCTTTTCTTTTTCCCTTTTTTCCTTTTATGTTTGCTTTTTTCTTCTTTTCTTTTTTTAGTGGTTTTTGTTGGGAATGGATTATTTTTTTCTATTTCTTCAACTTTCTGTTTAAATTCTTCTGCAACATTTTCATCAATTGTTTTAGTAAATACATCTCTTCTAACTGCAAGAGATATTTTTCCTGCCAATATTCTTGCAATTTTTCCACGATTCCACCATTTAGCTCCTCTTACCTGTGGGTGTTGATATATTAAACCATATTTTGGTGGTCTGTCTCCACTTTTTAAATGTCTGAATAATGCTTTTTCAGCTCCCATTATTTGAACTGTACTTGAAGGATACATTGCAAGTCTTTTTATTCCCCCTGCATGTGAAATTAGTTTAGCACCAAGTGTTGACCCAACCAATAATCTTAAATTTGGTGCAATATTTTCCATTTTTAAATCAATATATTCTTCTATATTTTTTCTTGAATTTTGAAGTTCATAAATTGAATTTGCATAATTATTCATTATTTCCAAATCCTGCGGATTTATATCTTCTTCTAAATCAAGAATATTGTCTGGAAATGCATCGGATTTAGCTTTTATTATTTCTTCTTTAGTTTTATTTTGTGAAATTAATTTTATGTATGTTTCATTATTTTTAATTGTTTCCATCTCTGGGAAATATAGTGCATACCATTCCCTAATTCTTTCTATTAATTTTGAAATGGCATCATCAATTTCATCTATTGAATTAATGGCCTGAATTAAATGTTTATCTTCACTTGCAGATTCTTTTTTAATGTTATAGATAGCTAATTGCTCATATATTTTTGTAATGTCACTATTGTCCAGATTAAATTTTTCATAATTATTTCTTAGGTATTCTCCTCCTTGATTTGGAGTTTTGATTATTAATTTATCGTTATTGTAGTCTGACAATCGTTTATTTGTTTCAATTATTATTTCATCATATTTTAATGAAACTTCTTCAATAATTTCCTGTTCTTCTTTAACAATCTCATTATTGCCAATATCTGCTAATCGTTTTATTATTTCATCTTCTGGAAATAATTTCTCACAAATTAATTCATTTTCTTTATTAAATGCTAAAAATCCTTTAACACAGTAAGTTATATAACATTCCATAATTTTAATTATTTTTTTTATTTTTAATAAGTATTTTTATCATAATTATTATTTATTTAAAAATTAAAATATCATATTATAACTGGGATTTGTAATCATGTCAAAACAAAGTTTTAGAGATTTAAAAAATGAAATTGAACTGAAAAATGCTGAAATTGATGAACTTTCAATGGAGCTGGAAAATAAAAATGAAGAAATTAATAAGTTAAAACTTTATTCTACTAAGTTGAAATATGAAAAGAAAAATTTGGAAGATAAATTGGATACTAAAATTGATTATGATAAGGCGAGAATTAACGAATTAAATGATTTAGAAGAAAAACTTATAGAAAAAGATAAAATCATTGAAGACAAACAGGATCAGATTAAATATGTAAGGTCACTTGTTGATGATTATAAAAATCAGGTAAATAATACAAATGAAAATCTTGAACTTCAACTTAAAAAGATTTCTAAAACTTATGAAAATTTACTGGCTCAAAAAGATATGATTATAGAGAATCAGGATAAAATTATTAAAGATTTAACAAAATCCAATGAAGAAATTATTAAATCAAATAAAACTAATATTATTAGTTTAAAACTACAGAATGATAAATATCAGGAAGTTATTGAAAAATTAACAAAATCTAATTAAATAATTTATTGGGATTCAAATGTTGATAAAGGAGTTTATTTAAATGAGTAAATATTTCTTGGATGTCAATTTTATAATATCTGTTTTCCGTGAAATAGAGACTAATCACGAGCTATCGGTTAAAATTTGTGCTGAATTATTGGAAAATCATAAATGTTATGTTAGTAATTCTGTTTTAAATGAAATTATAACTATCTGATGATGAGAACAAAAGATATGAACTTAACAATTAATGCTTATCATTTTCTGAAAGATAATCTAATAATACTTGATGAATCTGAAATTTATAACTTTAATGATAATGTATTTGAAATATTTAAAAAATATAATTCTGATTCATTTAAAGTTAGTTTTATTGATTGTTCAATTGTTTTATTATCTAAATATTTTAATTTAGATTATATTGTAACTTATGATAAGAATTTTAAATTATTTGAAGAAATTAATTTATTAGAACTAACAAATAATATTTTTAAATTTTAATTTTTGAATTTTCTTCCACAATTTTAATTAATGACGAACATTAAAATTTTAATTATAAAAAGTAGTTCTATAACTTATAATTGATAATAGATTTTTGGAGATATTATGTTGAAAACAAATATTTGCGGAGTTGAATTTCAAAATCCATTAATGTTAGCAGCGGGTATTATGGGAAGTAATGCTTCTTCAATGAATTGGATTTTAAAATCTGGTGCTGGGGGAGTTGTTTCTAAATCATTTTCTCTTAATCCTCATCCAGGTTATGTAAATCCTACAACTGTTGCAGTTGATGGTGGTATAATAAACGCTATTGGACTTTCAAATCCTGGTGTTTTAAATTTTAAAGAAGAATTGAAAAAAATTGAAAGGAAAAACAATGTTGTCATTGCATCTATTTACGGTGCAAATCCAGATGAATTTTCCAAACTGGTTTTAGAAGTTCAGGATTATGTTGATATGATTGAATTAAATATTTCCTGTCCTCATGCTATGGAGGGTTATGGTGCATCAATTGGTCAGAGTTGCGATTTAAGCCATACTATTGTTTCAGCTGCAAAAGATGCTTCTGATGTACCAATTATTGCTAAATTAACACCTAATGTTACTGATATTGTTGAAATTGCAAAAACATGTGAAGATGCAGGAGCTGACTGTTTATCTTTAATTAATACATTAGGTCCTGGAATGAAAATTAACATTGATGTTGCAAAACCGGTTTTATCCAATAAATTTGGTGGAATGAGTGGAAAAGCTATCAAACCGATTGCTGTTCGTAATGTTTATTCTGTTTATGAAGAGGTTGATATTCCATTAATTGGTGTTGGTGGAATTTATACTTTCGAAGATGTTGTAGAATTTATTTATGCAGGAGCACGTGCAGTACAAATTGGTACAGCTATTATGGATGAAGGTGTTGAAGTATTCAGTGAAATTAACAAAGGTTTGGAAAATTTCATGAAACAAAAAGGTTTTTCTTCAATTGATGAAATGGTGGGGATTGCACATGATTAATGAACCAAAAATTGTTGAAATAACAGAAATTATTGATGAAACACCAACAATTAAAACTTTTAAATTTGATTGGGATTTTAATGCACTTGGACGCCCAAATCCGGGGGAGTTTGTAATGGTTTGGAATTTTAATAATGAAAAGCCTATGTCAATTTCTCAAATCAATGATAATCAGTTAGCTATCAGTGTTAAAAATATTGGTGAGTTTACCTCACAACTTCATCAGTTAAATGTTGGTGATCAGATTGGTATAAGGGGAAGTTATGGTAATGGATTTAACAACTCTTTTAAAGATAAAAAAATAATAGCAATTGGTGGGGGAGTTGGTATGGCTCCAATTAATGCAATTGCTACTGATTTAATTAAATCAAATAATGTTACTGTAATTTCAGCTGCTCAAACCAAAGAGGAATTATTATTTTCACAATCTCTTGAGGATTTAGGTGCTAATGTTAATTCATGTACTGATGATGGAAGTTTCGGGTTTAAAGGATTTGCAACAGATTGTCTTGTTGATTTACTTGAAAGTTCAACTTATGATTATGCATTTGTCTGCGGACCTGAGATAATGATGAAAGGAATTTTTGATATTCTTGAAGATTCATCAATACCTGGACAATATTCTCTTGAAAGATACATGAAATGTGCACTAGGTGTATGTGGTCAGTGTTGTGTTGATAATCAGGGATGGAGAATTTGTGTTGAAGGCCCTGTTTTTGAAAATGATAAAATTAAACTTATTAGTGAATTTGCTAAATACAGAAGAGATGCCTCTGGTGTAAAATATTAATAATATGGTGATAATATGGGAATTAACATTAATAAATATCTTACTCCGCCTGTAATTCTGATTGCGTCTTTGTTGATTATTTCATTAATGATTATATTTCCTGTTTTAAATATGATTATACTGGGAGCTATTTTAGCTTATGGTATCAGACCTGTTGCAAATAAATTTCAATCAAAGTTAAAATATTCTTCAATATCAATTTTAATAGCTATTATTGTAGTTTTAATTCCGCTGGTATTGTTGTTTGGATATTTAATTTATGAAACTTCAACTCTCGTATCATGGGTTTTAGCTAATAATTCCTACTCTGATGTTAATCAGATTATTTCGGATATTTCCAAATATCTGCCTGGAATTAATGTAACTGAAGTTAATTCATACATTGATTCAGCAATTCAAAATATAGCAAGTTATATTTTAAACTATATTGTTTCATTTATTAGTAAATTTGCAAATATCACTCTTGACTTATTTATTCTTGTCTGTTCCATATTTTATTTTGTCCGTGATGGGGACAGATGTATGGAATTTATAAAATCATTTGTTCCGAAAGATTACAAAGAGTTTTTTGATAAAACAATTGATTCAATAAAAAATGTTTTAAAAAGTATATTTTACGGACACTTTTTAACATCCGTGATTATTGGAATATTTGGATGTATTGGTTATTCAATTCTAGGTTATCCATATGGTATTTTTTTAGGAGTTTTAACAGGAATATTACAATTGATTCCGGTATTTGGACCATGGCCAATTTATTGGATATTGTTCTTTGCAGACATTGCATGCGGCAATTATCCAAGAGCTATAATTGTATTATTATTCGGATTTTTCTTAAGTACGGTGGATATGTATATAAGACCAGCTTTATCCAGTCATTATGCTGATATCCATCCTTTAATATTACTTGTAGGATTTTTAGCAGGACCTCTAGTTTATGGAATCGTTGGTTTTATTGTAGGACCTTTAATTTTAGGAATAACTTATGCAATACTTGACAGTTACAGAAAAGAATATCTTGTAGGTGATGACTAATGCAGAGAAATGTGGTTATTTTAGATATTGATTATGTTACCTATGAAGATAAACCGGTTATCAGATTATTTTCAAAGGAAGGGGATAAAAATATAATTTTAATTGATGATACTTTTGAACCTTATTTATATGTTGTTTCAGACAATTTAAATCAATGTATGGATGAAATTGAAGATAATCTTGATGTTGTTAAAATAGAAAAAGTTACTAAAAAAGATTTTCAAGTTGAATCAGATTTTATAAAAGTAACATTCAAAAATCCTCAGGATTTAGCTAAAAATCGTGATAATTTAAGAGATTTGGATAGTGTAATTGATATTAGGGAATTTGATATTCCATTTTACAGAAGATATCTTATGGATCGTGATGTAATTCCAATGACTGAAGTAATAGCTATTGGGGATAAATTAGATTCATTTTCTGATTTGGATTCTACAAAACAGGATATTGAGATATTAAAATTAACAAAACCGCTTGAACGTGTTAAAGAATATCCTCAAAATTTTAGAATATTGAGTTTTGATTTGGAAGTTAGAAATCCTCATGGTATGCCTAATTCTGAAGAAGATGAAATAATCATGATTGGTGTTTCAAGTAATTTTGGTGTTAATGAAGTTATATCAACAAAAACAAACTCAAAAGATAGAGATAATTTTGTAAACCAGGTTGGATCTGAAAAAGAAATGATTGAAGAATTTGTTAAGATTATCAAGGAGAATAATGTTGATATTATTGTGGGATATAACTCTGATAATTTTGATTTCCCATATATTAATGACAGAGCCAAGATACTTGGTGTTGATTTGGATATTGGGATGGATGAATCAAGTGTTAAATTTATTCGCAGAGGTTATGCCAATGCAGCTTCATTTAAAGGTTTAATTCATGTTGATTTATATTTAGTAATGCGCAGATACATGACTCTTGAGAGATATACTCTTGAAAGAGTTTATTATGAATTATTTGGTGAAGAAAAAATCGATGTTCCTGGTGATAGAATTTGGGAGTTTTGGGATAATGGAGGAGATGAATTAGATAATCTTTTTGATTATTCATTAGATGATGTTGTTTCTACTTTAAAAATAGCAGAACAAACACTTCCTCTTAATTTAGAACTAACTCGTATTATTGGTCAGCCATTATTTGATGTTTCTCGTATGGCTACTGGTCAACAGGCTGAATGGTTTTTAGTAAAACAGGCTTATTTTGATGATGAAATTGTTCCAAACAAACAAGGATCTAATTATGCTAATCGTGCTGCTGCTGAAGATAATGAAGGTGGTTATGTAAGGGAACCTGAAAAAGGATTACATGAAAACTTAGTACAATTCGATTTTAGAAGCCTATATCCAAGTATAATTATTTCAAAAAATATATCTCCTGATGTAATGGTATTGGGTGATATTGATAATGATGAAGATTATAATATTTCACCTGAACATGGTATTAAATTTAAAAAGAATCCTCAGGGTTTTATTCCATCTGTTATTAATAAAATCCTACAGGAAAGATTCAGATTAAAACGTGAAATGAAAGCATCAGAAGATGAAACTCAAAAAAAGTCTTTAGATGTTCAACAACAGGCTATTAAAAGATTGGCTAATACTATGTATGGTATTTATGGATTTCCAAGATTTAGATGGTATTCTTTTGAATGTGCAAAAGCTATTACATCTTGGGGACGTCAGTATATTAAATCATCAATAAAAAAAGCAGAAGAATATGGTTTTTATGCAATATATGCAGATACTGATGGTTTTTATGCTAAATATAAAAAATAATTATATTTTTAAAAAAAAGAAAAAGGTAAGAGAAATTTAATTCTCTTATTTGATTTTTATACTTGATTTTTCAGCTTTTGCTTTACAGTATTTGTTTGCTGATACAATAACTACTTTATGATTTCCTTTTTTCAAGGAAGCTGTACTAAGTTTTGCAACTCCTTTTGCATCAGTTTTAATGGTATAAGTTTTAGATTTTTTACCAGTGTAAACTTTAGCTTTAAGTTTTATTTTTGGAAGCACATGTTTA
The DNA here is from genome assembly GCA_902785855.1 of uncultured Methanobrevibacter sp. Classification (GTDB taxonomy): domain Archaea; phylum Methanobacteriota; class Methanobacteria; order Methanobacteriales; family Methanobacteriaceae; genus Methanocatella. Next base: position 31,623 of record CADAAJ010000023.1, read on the forward strand.
GTTTTCTTGTTTTTAGCAGTTACTTTTAAATATTTATTTGAACCTTTTTTAGCAACAACTTTTTTATCTTTTAATACAGTAGGTGCTTTTTTAACTACAATTTTGGAGGTAACATTTTTTGCTGTGAAGTTTTTGTTTTCTCCAGGTCCAATGACAACTTTGTAACTTCCTGGTTTTAAATTAATTAATAATTTTAATTTACCATTAGTTCCAGTATTTCCATTATAATTGTAGTATCTGGTTTTTGAAATAAAGATCTTAATGTTAAGTTTAGCATCATAAATAGGTTTTTTATTCTTTTTATTAGTTAATTTAATAGTAAAGTATTTACCGTCATTATAATATGCTTTAACTTTAGGAGCTTTAATTTTTCCAGTAGCTTTTTTAACTGTAATAGTTCTTGAGAAAGATTTAAAGTCATATCTAGCATCTGCAGAACTTACAACCATTTTGTGTTTTCCAACACCTAATGATGCAGAAAATCTAACTAATCCATTTTTATCAGTTTGGAAAAGATAATCTGAGTATTTAGAGGAAGTAGTATACAATCTAACTAAAACATATACTCCTTCTAAAGCTTTTCCATCTTTAGTTATTTTAATTGTTTCAGTTGTACCAGTATTGAAGCTCACAGTCACATCTTTTGCTTCTGCTGTTACTGGTATTTTTAAAATTGTAATAACTCCATCAACAGTTTTAGGATTCATATTTTCTGTATCATTATTATTTACAGTAATTGGATAATCTCCACCAACTAAACCTGAAACACTAATTTCACTGGTTCCGTTTTCATCAGTACTGAAATAATAGTCTTTTTGACTGGAACTTTCCATGAAAAGGTGTATTGTAGTGAATTTAACTGGGCTTCCGGTTTTTGCATTGGTTACTGTAATTTTAACTTTTTTATCAGTTCCATAATATTCAACAAATTTATCAATGTTGATGTTAATTGTAGCTTTGACAATAGTTACATTTTGGCTTGAAGAATTAAGATTTAAGTTATCTCCAGATAATGTAACTTTGTTTGGACCGATAGGTAATACTAAATTAAAGTAGCTTACAAATATTTTACTGTTATCAAATATTACAACACCCTTTTCGTCAGTTTTTGATTCAATGGTTTGTTGGAAAGTAATACTTTGACTTGAAACACTGTAAGTTAATTTAACGGTTTTATTTGAAATAGCTTCATTTGAATCTATATCAATTAATTTGTATGTGAAATTTCCACTTTGATATTCAGCTTCATTATTGATAATTTCTACTTTTGTATTGTAAACTCTGTTTAAAGTTACAGTAGCTGTTGAATTTCTGTAAGCAATTGTAAGTGTAGCTTGTTTGAAATCACCATTTCCAAGTATAAATTTAACAGTTTTATTGTCAATTAACTCAATATTAGTTACAGTAATGTTTTTAGTAACGTTTCCATCTAAATAGGATACGGTAATGTTTAAATCGTTAACAGTAAATGTATAATTGTTTACTCCATCACCTATGCTATTAATTATAATTTCTCCTTTTTTAGTGGAGTTAATAGTGGTTGTAGTAGTATTCATGTTAATTCCATATATTTTTAACACGATAACTTTTAATGCATCACTGTATGTATCATTACCAATAAATTTAATGGTTAAATTATAGTTTCCATAAGTTAATTTGTTATGAATGGTTATTACTGAATTGTTAAGGGTAATGTTGAGTTCAGTTTGTCCATTAAATATTTTAATGTTGTCTTGGGTAATGTTGATTTGTTTACCATTACTTGCATTAACATTAACTGG
>CADAAJ010000024.1:0-25088 GCA_902785855.1 uncultured Methanobrevibacter sp.
ATATTCCTACCGTTTACACTAATACGTACTTCACCGGTTGCACCATTTGTTACATTAACTTTAATTAAAGCACTGCCATCAACATAAATATCATCAACACTTACAATAACCTGTGAATCTTTACGGTAAGCATCATTATAAATTACACCAGTTGCTTTTCCAGCAACATACTTATCATCACCTTCCCAGTTTAAAACATAATCATAAGATGGAGCTGTAATATTTGTAACTTCAATTACAGCTTTTCCTTTGTATACAACACCAGTAAAGTTTGTGTTATTAACTGTTATTGTTACAAGACCAGTAGCATCACCAGGTAAAGTAACAGTTACTTTAGTAGCATTGTTTACAACTTTACTGTAATCTGCATCAATATTATAATCAGATATTTTTGTAACATTAAATACACGAGTAGTATTTGATGGCTCATATATTTCATTTCCATCATAATATGCTTTAACAGTGTATGTTCCATTAACTAATTTAGTAATATTAACAAAACCAGTACCATTTACAATATCAACATAATATTTATCACCATTAATATTAAGTAATACCATACCATTAATGTTATTAGACACATTAACAGTAATTGTTTCAACTTGTCCAACTTTTATATTATTAACAGTTATATCAACAGTAGATGTACGTTTAATTAATGTAAATTCTGTAGTGTTTTGACTTTCTGAGTAATTACCATCACCAACATATTTAGCAACAACACTGTAAGTACCATTAGTTAAATCAGATAAAGTTAAATTACGTGAGTCAGCTAAATTAATACTATAACCTTTACCATTTATTGTGAATACTACAAAACCAGTAGCATCATCAGGTAAATTAACATAAATTATTACATCGTTACCGACATAATCAGCTTTAGCAGTTATATTAAACTGATAATCCTTGATTTTTTCCACATCATATATTAATGAATAAGATTTAGGACCCAAATCACTATCACCATCATATGAAACAGTGATAATATGACTTCCTACAGCCAAATCAGCAGGCATTTGATAATAACCAACTTTAATATCACCTTTAACAGTAAACTCAGTAATAACATCAGTTAAACCTTCGCAACTAATTGTAACATTGTTCACACGAGAATCAACGTTAACAGTTACAAGACCAGTACTATCAACAGTAGCATTTAATATGTAATTATCACCCCAAGGAATATTTACATCAACCATTGTGCTGTTAGAGTAATATTTTGAATCACCAGAGTAATAAACCGGTAATTTATAGCTTCCAGGAACATTTGGTAAACTAACAACAGCCACACCACTAGCATTAACAACTGCAGTATAATTAACACCCTTGAAAGTAACAATAACACTACCAGTAGCACCTACATCAACACAAACAGTAACATTATTCTCAAAAGAACTGACATCAAATGATGAAGAAAACTTATTTACATTAAATGTAGTTGAATTAACAACACCAGCATACTCATCATTTGCTTCATAAACAACAAATACATTAACAGTAGCAAAATCACCAGCAATAGATTTAATTGTGAAATTAGCCCAACCATCAACAACTGAAGTTACATTAAACTCAACACCATTAAGATATAAAGTAACATTACCTTTATCAACATTGGTTTTAACAGATACTTTAACATCACTATCAACCATCTGATCAGCAATAGGAGTAATCTCAATAGTTGGTTTAGATGAAGCAACAATCAAAACAATAGTGGATGTAGCATTATTGTATTTATTATCACCAGAATAATCAACTTTAATATTATAATTACCATGAGTTAAATCATCAAGAGTAATATTAACCTCACCATTAACCAAATTCATATTATAATAATTTCAACAGCTGACTTATCAGTAGTATTAAAACTTAAATCAATTACAGCATCATGTTTATAAACACTAAATTTACCGATTTTAGTACCTTTATCGTAATTATTATCACCAACATAAGTAATATTTACTTTGTAATCACCCATTGCCATGTCAGATATAATGAAACAAACAATACCTCCAACAGCCGCTTTAGTTACATTAGTACCATTAGGTAAAGTTAAAATAACATTATTATTGGCATTACTTGGTAAAGTAACATTAACAATAACATTTTCACCAACAAATGCATCAGTTGTAATAACTTTAAATTCATAATCAGTAGCTAACTGAACGATAAATGTAGTAGAACTCATACTTGTATCAAATACATTATCACCATTATAAGTTATATTAATTAGATATTCTCCAATCTCAGTAAACTTGTAAGGAACAATAATTTGGCCTTTTCCATCATTGATAGATAAAATGTATTCACCAATATAGCTGCCTGTTTCATTATAGATATATATTGTAGCTGAACCATTACCAGAAGCAGTAACATTAACAACAAGATTCTCACCAACATCAATATTGTTTGCGCCAATAGAAACAGTAGAATTTAATTTAATAACATTAATATCAGTAGAATTGCTTCCTGCATGATACAGATCATTACCATCAAAGTTAACTGAAAGTACATGATTACCACTACTCAAACCACCAATAATGAAAGTATTATTAGATGCTAATTGAGATGTAACTTTAATACCATCCACAAACAGAACAATGACTGCATTATCATCAAGATTATTAACAACAGTTACATTAAATCTTTCATTTACATGAATTAAATTTGGATAAATAATTTCTAAAACAGCAACTATTTTACTAGTTACATTCAATTTAAATTCAAAGCGTGAGGCATTATAATTTTTATCACCAGTATAATTAACAGTTACATTATAAATACCAGTAGCATAATCATCTAAAGTGAAAACCAAAATTTTAGTAGTATTAATATTACCTACAACCTGATTATTAATATATAATATCACATTTCCAGTTGCATCTTTTGGAAGTTCAACACCGATATTTTTTTGATTAGTACTGCTGGAATCAACCATACTACCATTAACAACTGGCTTGGAATCATAATAAACATCCATATTAAAATCACTGATTTTACTTACTTCAAATAATATAATATCAGAAGTAATATTAGAATATTTAGTATCTCCAAGATATTTAACACTCAAATTATGAATACCTGCATTTAAACTAGATATATTGAAATTAATTTTTCCATCAATTAATTCAAAGTAATTATATAATATTCCATCCAATATAATTGATATTAAACCTGTTACATCATCTGATCCTAAATCAACACTTACATGAACTGGAATTTGATAAGTAACATTATCAGCAGTGACATTTATTACAGGCATTTTACGTGTTACATTGAATCCATCATAAAATGTCTTGGCTGTGTAATATAAGTCATCACCATCATAAGAAACACTAACAGTATGATAACCTAAAGCAACATTAGACAAGTTATAAGATCCGTTACCATCAACCAGATTAATAACTTCTATAATACCATCCACTCTTAAAGTAACATTAACAATTTCTACAGGTGCTATAATGTTAATTGTTACATTATCACCTACAGCAGCATCATCTACAATAATAAGAATTACATATTCGTCAGTTGGTTTGATTTCAAATTCACGTGAGATTGTTTTGGAAGCATAATTACCAAAACCACTATAAGAAGCAATGACATTTATTGAATCTAAACCTACAGTAGATATTGTTTTGTTAACTTGAGAGTTAATAAGAGGCATGACTCCAGAAACACCATCAATAGTTAAATTAACTGTACCGTTGTTTTTAAATTCATCAGGCAAATTGACAAATATAGTTACATTTTTATTTCTAACAATGACAGTTGATGTGATTTTCATTTCATAATCACTGATTTTACCTACCTCAACAGTAGAACTATAAGATTCATTGTAATATTTCATATCTCCACTATAAATTATGCCAAATGTATAATTACCTATAGAGTATTTTCCCAAATTAATTACCCTGCTTTCATCAACAGTAATGTTTTTAATAACTATGCCATTATATGTGATGTTAATTATACCAGTTGCATCAAATGGTAAGTTAAATTTGATAAATACATCATTGGTACTGTTTGCAATAGCCTCTGCTGTGAATTTAGGATTATTTTTAATGACATTCACTATTGATTTGTTTGATACATTACCAAATGCAGATGTTGCAGTGAATACTGCACTAATATTATGAACACCATATGATAAACCAGTAACATTGAATACAGCAGTTCCGTTTTTTGTTAAAAGAATATTGTATAATTTGCCATCCACATATAAATAGATTGGATCATCATTTATTGTTTCATTAACTTTTACAGTGACAATGACATTATCTCCGACTAAAATTTCCTTTTTATTGAGAGTAATGTTTAAAAATGTTTCATAACCTTTAACTTGGAAATTGGTATAACCATCACAACCTGCATAGTTATCATCCCCATTATAAATTGCAACAACATTATAACTAGCAATGCTAAGGCTTGGTACAGATAAATTAGCTTTACCATTAGTTACATTGACAGTATAGAACATACTTCCAACATAAACACGTAATAATCCAAATGCATCATCAAAGAATTCACCAGTTATTGCTGAGTTAATGGTGAAATTTATTAAGACATCATTTCCAATAAATGTATCACTAACTGTAATATTCAAACTAGAACGAGGACGTTCAACAAACAAAGTGGAATTAGCACTTACACCTTGATAATTATCATCACCATAATATGTTGCATTAATTAAATAACTTCCGGAAACAGGCAATACAATAGTAGCATTAGTTATTCCATAAATATCATCAATAACTACAACATATTTACCAGATGCATTAATAACAACTTTTCCAGTAGCATCATCAGGCAGATAAATATAAACAGTTGCATTTTCGCCATAACCTATACTTGGAGAAGAAATAACAAAATTAGGCACTACATTCAATACCTCGAAAGCATTACTGAAAGATTTACTTGAAATTGCATTATAATTAGTTATAGCTTCTCCACTAACAATAATATCATATTTTCCTACTTTAAATGGAGTGGAATTAGTAATTCTAACACTGAATGTACCATTAACAGCTTGAGTTATATTAAACATTCCAGCAATAGTAACAGTAATATTACCGGTATAATTATCTCCAAATTTAGTTGAATTCAATGTACCGTTAACAATTACCTCCTTGACACCATAATCAACAATAATGGAATCAACACTGATAACAGTAATTGTAGCATTTTTAACAGTTAAATAAGAGTTAAACTTCATGCTATTTCCAGTGTAATTACCGTTACCTATGACAGATACATTTAGAGCATAAATTCCTGCATCAAATCTTTTAACATTAATATTAACTGTGAAAGTTCCATTTTTATTGACAGTAGTATTTATTGCATCATTATCACCAATAATAACAGAAACGATGCCAGTATAATTATTACCGGAATAAATATTATTCACAATAGAACCTGTAATGGTTATAGTATCATTATCCCCATAACTTACAGTAATATCATTTATATTATTTATAGTAACATTAGCTTTAGTTATTTCAAAATCATTAATAGAATAATTTAAATAATAAACATTACCATCATTACAAATTACAGTTAAATTATATGTTCCTGCCGCTAGTTTTCCAGTAATATTAAAACTAAAGTTATGATTAATACCATCAATAGTAACAGTTGAATTAATTTTAGCAGTGTCATTAATAATTAACTTAACATTATCAATGTCAAAGTTAACACCTGCATCAAAATTACCCTTAATGTATGCTAGACTACCATAAATACTATTAGTAACATTATAAGTTAAATTGACATCAAAAGTATTTTCAGACAAAGTTACTTTACTTATATCACCAATATTAATATTCCTAACATCATTAGTAGCAGTATTATTAACAAATACTGAATTAGTTATACTTCCAGTACCTGAATTACCATAATATAGTGCACTACCTGTTAATAAATTATTGCTAAATTCAGTATTGTTTATATCAACATTACCATTAACACTTACTATATGGTCATCTCCAATGTTAGAAGTACCGACAAACCTGGAGTTTATAATATTACCTTTAGAACCTGTTTCATAAATAATACCTCCATCACTATTACTACCAGCAACAAATGTCACATTATCCAAGTTAAGTTCAGAACCTCCTACAACATCAACTCCAGCATTTAATGTAATGTTTGCAATATTTAAAATTACGTTATTTTGTAAGACAAATAGATATTTGCCAGAACTTTTTCTTTTTATAATAGCACCATCAAGTCCAACAAATGTATAATTTTGAGATAATGTTTTTGAAATTTCATATTCTCCTTGTAAAAATACAATTACACCATTATTTTCAATAGCACTCCATACATTATCAACTGCAATTGGATCATCTACAGTAAGACCACTTCCAATTCCACCAGGGCTGACATAAAGTTTTGAAGCTTTAAACATAGATGAATTTAAAATATAATAATATTCATTAATGGCAGCAGGCTGATTATTGTTAAATATATTTCCACCTAATCTTAAGTTAGTAGTACCTGTTAAATAGATAACCCCATGGTTTAAAGCAATATTTTGATTGAAATTAGATTCTTTAATTTCAAAGTTAGACTTGCCACTAACCATATAAATTGCACTACCATCATTTGCATAGTTATTAATGAAATTAGACTTTAATACACCAACATTGTTAGCATTGATATAAATTGCACCACCATTTAAACTTGCAGTGTTCTTTGTAAAATTACAATTAGAAATTACAGTATATGGAATAGAAATATATACTGCCCCACCATAAGTTGCATTATTTCCTAAAAATGTACAATAAGAAATATTGCAAGTAGAACCAGAATATAAGTAAACAGCACCACCATTATTTGTTGCCTTATTATTATTGAATATTGAATTTAAAATTATAATATTATTACCTGATATCCTACAAGCTCCACCATTAGTTGCTGAATTGCCATCAAAAGTCAAATTATAACCAAACATATTACCAGTAGCAGATACAAATAAAATTGCTCCAGCATCAGCAGCAGCAGTATTATTATAGAATTTTGTATTTTTAACAATTAAACCATCGGCACCAGCATCAACAGCACCACATCCCAATCCAATATTTTTTATGAAAGTACAATAATCAATAGTTATATTTTTCGCACGGATAGTCAAAGCAGAACCCACACCTTTATTATTTATAAATTTAGAATTATTAACAAGTGTGTAAGCAGCATTTGAATCTAAAAATATAGCTCCACCATTTTGTGCTTGATTTTCATTGAATAACAAATTATTAAATAAATTGGAGGAAACATTTAAATATATTGCACCACCATCATTAGCTTTATTCTTTGTGAAGTTTGAATTCTTTTCGTTGATTTTAATATTGGAATGAATAGCACCTCCTTTTGAAGTAACATTATTAGAATCATAAACATTATTATACATCAAAAGATTATTAACAACAGTGCTTGTAAATGCAATAGCACCACCATTAGATGCTTGGTTATTTGAGAACTCATTATTATAAATTTTCAATATAGAAATAATTCCATTAATATTTATTGCCCCACCATTAAGTGCCTTATTATTTCTAAATTTAGAATGTGAAATAACAACATTAGATTCACTTAAAACAAAGATAGCAGAACCAAGACCAACATTCGCAACGATCTTACCATTATTAAATTGAGAATTATTAATTAATATTCCACTTGCATTTTCTGTTAAATAAATATGTGACCCTCTTGAATAAACACCATTTTCTGAAAATTTACAATTATTAACAGTTAAATTAAGTGCATCACAGTAAATTGCACCACCATAACCTTCTTCATCACTACCAGCAATATTATTGGTAAAAGTTGAATTTACAATCTTTAAATTGTTTTGCAATACCTGTATTGCAGCCCCTCTAAAGATATTATCTCCACCATTATTTTTAAAAGTACAATTTGCAATCAAACCATCTTTTCCTTTCCACATTATTGCAGAAACAGATGATGACCCAGTGAAAATAATATTATATAAAGTATATCCTGATGCATATTCTGCCATAACAAAAGGAATATTGTTTAGTGTTGTAGATTTATTTCCAATGAAAGTTAATCCAGGTTTATTAAATTCAAATGAACCAATGCCTGTGAAAGTATCAGTTTCACCTTTAAAGTAAATAAACCCATATGGTTCAACTGATTCATAACCTTTTGCAAATGAAGCTGGATTATTATAACTTCCATCACCAGTACCGGTTGATGAAACCCAAACAATATGCATTAAAGCAATAGTTCCTAAATCATATAATCCATTATTTCTGCTTGTAGTACCGAATGTACTTCTAGTACTTGAATCAATATAGTATGAAATACCAGAACCTACAAATACTGCACCACCATTAGTAATTGCAATATTATTATGGAATTGGGAATTGAGAATATATGAACTATTAGACACACTCCTAATATAAACAGCACCACCATTATTAGCAAAATTTTCTTTAAATATACAGGAATCTATAATAAAATTATCTCCTTTAATTAATTCTATAGCCCCACCATTACTAGTTGAAGAAATAACATCCCCTCTGGTAAAATTACAGTTCACTACTTTGACATTACTTCCATTGACTTTAATATTTCCTTTAAAATCAGAAAAAACACTATTTTTCAATTCAACACTTGGCTGTAAATTCCCCATAAATGATGTGAAATTAGAATATTTTAAGTTTAAATTATTTAACTGTGAATTTTCACTAGTTAAAAAACCTATTCCCGCTTTTACATTAGTTAAATTTAACTTATTTACTATAACAGTAACATTATTAAAATCAAGAACAGTATTTGCATTAACAGAAGTTAAATTTATATTATTAATTTCAGTTTTAAATGAGAATTTGAATACATTTGAAGCAGAAGTAACATTTTTTAGAAAAATATTATTTACTTTAGAATCTTTACCTAGAATAAATAAATCAGCAGCATTCACATTTTCCAAATAAAAATTTTTAAGAGTTTGATGAGAAATATATGTACTACTTTTTAAATTAAAGAATATACCATTAAAAATCACATTTTTTACAGTAATCCCATTAAATTCATCATATTTTTGGTCATTTGAAGATGAAGGATTATAATAACTCACCAAACTATCCAGATTAGAATTAGTGACTGTAATATTTTTGTATATATTATTTGCATTATTACCACTAGCATACTTAAATAAAGCATTTGTAGATGTAATTTTATCAAACAATACATTTTCAACCAGTAGACTGTCCCCATCATTTCCAACATTGAAAATTGGAGCATTAATATTTCTTACAATATTATTTGTAAATTTACATTGGGGTGCTACTGAAAAACCTAATAGATAACTTGTTGAAGTAAAGTCTTCAAAAATACAATTTGATATAGATATACCTCGCACACCAGTAGTAACTCGAGTGTTTTTAAAGTCAACTGATTTAATTGATGTGTATTTTGTACTGAATGTAATAACAGAATTTTTTATAATAGTATTTTTGTTACTATCCCCAATGAAATGAATATAATTAGTAAAACTTACAGTACCAATTTCATAGGTTCCAGAAGTAATATATATTGTTCCACCATAATTAATTTTAAGTAATGCATCATTAAATGTCATTAAATTATATCTATTACTACCTGACTTATCCCCTGTAGCACTTGGCCCAACATATAATGTATCATATGGAGTAAAAGTCTTCATGGTATAACCTGCAGGATAATAAGTGCCCTGAATAACATTATTAACAAGATTAACTTCAGTACCATCATTAAATTGGAAAACTACATTAGCAATAGTATTACTTGTTATACGCATATTCTTAAATGAATATTTACTACCAGTTGTTGCATAAAATACACTATTTACATTATTGCCTGTGACATTACATTTATCAAATGTAACATAATTTATATTTGAAGCTATAAAAAACAAATAATTCGGTACAACATTATTAACAAAACGAGAATTTGATATTGATGCTCCAGAACTAGCAAAATACACAAGACCTCTTCTGTTGGAAGTCCCATTGAAATAGTTTCCTGAGAAATGACAATTATCAACAGCCACATTTCCAATTTTAACAGCACAAGAATCAATTTCACCCCAATTATTAACAAATGTACAATTTACAAGATTTCCATCATAATTTACTACTGCCCCACTAGTACGACCATAATTAGACTCGAAATAACAGTTATAAATATCTCCAGATGCAGAAGCTGGAACAATAATTGCTCCTGCAGCATAACCTGAATTTTGAATAAACCTACAGTTATTAATATAACCATTTACTAATTGATAAAATAAAGCACCAGCCCCATAATTTGAATTGGTCTGAGTTCCAACACATCTTGTAAAGTTACAATATACGACTGAAGAATTAGTTGACAAACGTGAAAACCACAGTCCGCCAGCACGGAATCCTGTTGATCTTTCAAAAGAAGAACCAGATATTATGAAATTTGGAGCATCAACAGCAATTGTACCACCATTTGCAGTAGCAAAACAATTAACAAAACGAGAATTTTTAACTTGACCATTAGCTCCTGACCAATATATTGCTCCACCACCAGCTAAATTTCCAGATGGACTAGTGGAATTAGAATTAACAATATATGCATTAGATAATTCTCCATTTTCCCCATTCCAAACTATTGCACCACCATATTCATTATAATATGTTGATTTAATAACTATATTTTTTAAAGTAACATCATTACCATCAATATAAAAAGCTCTTGCTAAATTTTTTCCATCAATATAATATCCATCACCATCAATAGTGATACTTTTAGCAATAGTTACTCCTTTAGAATTGTCAGTTAAAGAATTATAGGCATAATTCTTATTTAATGTGATAACATCACCCACCTGACTTGCTTTAATTAAAGTATTCAACTCACTAAAACTACCGATTGAACTATCTTTTAAAATTTCATCATTATCCGATGACAATGACTGTTTATTAACAGAGTTAGAACAAATATCAGCAGTTATATTATTTTTAATACTAGTTGCACCAATAACACTATAATCATCATTTGAATCGACATTGGATGCAACATCATTCAATTTATTATTACTTTGAATATTCGTATCTGCTTTTTCAATACTAACAACATCAGTAACTGTAGAAGTCAATTTATCAGTTTTATTAACTTCATTAGCACTAACAGCACTTACCGACATTATTAAACATAATATTAAAAATAATATTAATATTTTCGATTTCATTTAACAACCTCCCCCATATATTTTCGTATTTTTTTAATATAAAGTAAAATGTAAAATTTTTTTATACAATTGTAGTTTTATTGGTAAGGATATATATTAATATCGATAGGTTCCATAATCGAACATAAATAATTTTAAGATTTGTTAAATTAATATAGACGATTTATAACAATGTTATGCTTTTGTTTGATGCTAAATAAAATTTTTATTTATAAAAATATAGTGATGATTACATTCTAAATTTAATATCTCTAATAATAGATATAACTGGAATTAATAAAAATAAATAAATAAAATCACGATAAACATTAAAAATTAATAAATTTACAACAACTGTCAATATCATTATCAATACAAGTGTTTTTATAACATGTTTATGTTCCTTTATTGAAGGATGATACTCGAAAAATCTCTTTTTACTTGCATAAATATACATTAACATAAATACAACAATTGTACCTAAAATATTCAATCCAAAAACAACTTCTGAATAAAAAATATTGTAATAATTACCAACTGCCGTTGTTGTAAAAGGAATAAAGCAAATACAAATTAAAAATAAAATATTTAGCCATAAATATGGAATGTTTAAATTTTTTATTCTTAAAAATTCATGATGATAAATCCAAAATGAACTTACTAAAATAAAACTAACCACTGTTACTCCAATATTATGAGATATCGGCGAACTTATAAAATGATTTGAGTAAAATGAAACAAAATCCGGAATACTAATTCCAAATATCATAAGAGTCATTACCATTCCAAAAATTCCATCAGTTAAACTAAGTAAACGTCCTGGGTCAATATCTACATTTGATTCAAGTGCATCTAAAATACGATGAAATACTGAAGAATTCTGGTTATTTTTTGCAAACTCATCTTCTTCCTGAGTTAAATACTCAGATAAAGATTTTAATTGCTTGATATCTTTATCACTATCAGAATTTTCAATGATTACCTTAATTTTTTCATTGATAGTTTCTTTTACTTCCTTAAGTTCATCTGAATTATCATCCATATTATCATTAGTTTAAAAGTTCTTTCATGTGTTCTACTCTTTTATTAACTAATTCTGAAGTTCCTACATCAGTTCTATGATATACATTACCTTTAACATGTTCGCATGCTTTTTCAGCAATTTTTTCGGCTTCTTCAATAGTATCTCCAGAAGCTACAATTCCTAAAGCTCTTGAGCCTGATAAATGAATTCCATCATCTTCCTGACTAACTGCTGCATAAAATACTTTTGCACCCATATTTTCAATAGCTTCTTCATCAACAGTGATTATTTCACCAGCATGTTCAGTTTCAGGGTATCCGTCAGGAACAATATACTTACAAACACTTGCTTTATCATAAAATTCAACTTTATCAATATTTCCATCAACAATTGCCTTACAAACATCAACCAAAGGAGTTTTTAAAAGAGGTAAAACATTCATTGCTTCAGGATCTCCAAATCTTGCATTATATTCAATTAATTTAGGACCATCTGCGGTCAACATAAATTGTCCATATAAAATACCTTTATAAGGTTCTGCTTCTTTAGCAATTGCTTTTAAAGTATTTTTCATTATATTTACAGCATCATCATAATCTTTTTGAGTTAAAAATGGTAATAATCCACCAACATCTGAATATGAACCCATACCACCAGTGATTGCACCAGTATCTCCTTCAAATGCATGAGGATGATCCTGAGCTGCAGGCATTGGAGCTAAATTTTCACCATCACAAAATGCTTGAATTGTGAATTCCTCACCAATTAATCTTTCTTCAATAATTACTTGAGCAAAACCACCCATAGCATTATCAATTACTTCGCAGGAGTATAATTTTGCTTCTTCATTATCTTTTAAATGGTCACCAACTATTTTTACACCTTTTCCACCAGTTAATCCGACAGGTTTTACAACAACATCTCTGTCAAATTCATCCAAGAATTTAGAAACATCTTCAGACTTTTCAAATACTTTATAAACAAGAGATCCTTCAATGTTATAATCTTCAAAAAGCTTTCTCATAAATGATTTATCTGTTTCAATACGTGCAGCACTTTGAGTTGGTCCAACACATTTAATTCCATTTTTTTCAAGTTCATCAACAATACCTTTTTCAAGAGGAGCTTCAGGTCCTATGAATGCTATATCAATATCATTTTCAACAGCATAATTTGCAACTTTTTCAACTTCACCTTCATCTCCTTGTTTAAATTCAGAAATTTTTGACATTCCCGGATTTATTTTACTCATATAACAATATAATTCTACATCGTCTTTTAAAGCATCTGCAATAGCATGTTCACGAGCACCAGTTCCAACAACTAAAACTTTCATGATATATTCTCCTTATATAAAAATTATATTTTTAAAAATATTTAAATTATTTTAATTATCAGAAAAAATAACTTAAATTGAAATTATTAATCCATTTTACTACATCAAAATATTGAAGTAATGAATAATTAAATTAATTACTATTTAATATACTATTAAAATTTTAATACGTATTTTTAAAATAATGAATTTTAGTCTTAAAAATAAGTTTAATAAACTGAGAGATGTATATTAAAAATAAAAAAATAGATGGAAAAAAATTTTTTCCATTTTAATTAGATTTTTTTCTATAACCTATAAAAATTGTAAACAATGATAAAAGTACTAACAAAATTGGATTTCCGGTAGCATGTGATTTAAGAGAAACATCTTCAGAATCACTTACTGAACCGCTAGTGCCTTTATTAAAAATGTCAACTTTTGTTACATTTATTGTTGAATTTTCATCTTCACCATTATTTTTAAGTGTAGTTACAAAAGCACTGTCATTATTATTAGTATCGTTTGAATCCTCTGCACATAAAACACCTGCAGAGTTTACAATTTTTCCACTAGATAAAACTCTTGTTGAGATAGTTAATACAACTTCAGAACCTACATCTAATTCATCAAAAGACCAAATACCAGTATCAGGGTCATATTCACCTACAGTAGTAGTATGTGAAAGGTATTTTAATGAATTCGGCAATTTATCAATTACTGTAATATTAGTCGCTTTTAATAAACCAACATTTTTTACTGAGATTATCCAAATAACAGTTCCGCCAACCTTAATTTTCTTAGGATTGACAATCTTTATTAATTGTAAATCAACATACAGAACAGTAATTGTTTTATTTGCAACATTGTTAGTTAAATTAACATCAGGTTCTTTGGATGTAACATTAACTATGTTAGTATAGATACCGCCTTTGGTTAATCTTACTTTTAAAGTCAAAGTTGCATTTTCTTTAGTTTTTAACTCACCGATAAACCAGTTCTTGTTGTTTGGATTAAAACTACCTTTAGTTAAATTATAAGATAATATTTCAAAGGAATCTGGCAATATTTCACTTACAGTAACATCGGTTGCATTTTTATCAAGAGACTCAACAAATATTGTGTAAGTTGCAACATCCCCTACAAAATATGAATCTTTATCACTGGATTTAATGATACTTAAATCCACTTGTGGCAAGATTTCAAACCTTGTTTCATTGTTTATAGATTTATATAGCATGTCTTCTTTATGTTCAGCATAAGCCTGGTATTTTCCAACTGGCAAACCAACTAATTCAATAGTAATATTTCCATAAAGACCAGTAAATAGAGATTGATTATAAACCACATCCCCATCAATTGTACTTGCAGATAAGGTATTTGAAACTTTTTCTTTTGTAATGACAATAGTAATATTCTGTAAATCTTCACGTGGATCTTGATAGAGTAATTTTCCACCCTGACTAGATTCAATTCCCATTACTGGACTGATTCTTTTAGATCCAGTATTTAAAGTTCCTGAACCACTGGTGGAATGTGAATATGTTACATTTTTAAAGATAATGTTTGATGAAACACCATCATTATAAATTGAGTTTATAATATTGTCTCCACCTACATGAGTAATATTCACTCTAATTTTATTAGTTGGTGAATAATAACTGACTTTAGGAATTGCTTCAATACCTAAAATATAACTCCAAGCTTGATTTTGAATAAATCTATCATCTTCAATTGTCAAATTGGAACCTCTACTATATATAGCAGAACCATTACGTGCAGTATTATACATAAATTCACAGTAAGCTATATCATTATAGTTTCCTAGAATATAGATAGCTCCACCTAAACCTTGATTTGCATTATTAGGATTTGGATGTGCATTATTGGAATAAAAATTTGAATTGATAATTCTTGCATGATTGCCCTGAGCATGTACTGCTCCACCGTGAATGGTAGCATTATTATCTTCAAATGTAGAATTATATATTAAAGAATTATTTCCTTCAATGTATACTCCAGCTCCTCCAAGACTTGCAATATTATGTTTCAAAGTAGAATTAATAATACTAGCATTAATACCTTGAATATATATTGTACCTTTTACACAAATGTGATTATAAAACTCTGAATTGATAACAGAGGCATTTGATCCTTTTACAAAGATTGCAGAACCATTACCATTAACTGCAAAATTATCTTCAAAAAGACAATCTTCCGCAGTACAGTAATCTCCCCAAATGTGAACAGCTCCACCTTCTTCAGTACCATTGTTATTGTAGAAGTAACAGTTTTTCATGGTGTTATAATGACCTTCACGATTATTACCATCTAAACCATGTTCAATACCACCAACCATGAATGCAGCACCTCTTTTAGCTGTGTTATTTATGAAAGTACAGTTTTCAACTAGTAAATAATTATGACTTGAACCTACTGCTCCTCCAACTTCAGAAGCATGGTTATTTATAAAAGTACAATTTATAATAACACTGTGCATGCCTGCACTAGCACGTGCATTACCATGAACATAAACTGCACCACCAACACCGGCAGAACAATTAGTGAAGTTAGAATTTTTCAATTTTATATAATTACCATCTTCTCCACCAACACAAATTGCACCAGAGTGGCATTTTGTTGAAGTGTTAACAAAATTACAATTATTAAATTCAGATGTGTATGAAACAATCATTACACCTTTTTCATAACCTCTTTCATCTTCAGGTTCAGCATCAAGAAGAGATTTACAATTTGAAAAAGTTACATTTTCTAATACTGAATTTCTAATAACAAAACATGCAATATCATTTGTAAAATTGTTAAATTTAACATTTTTTAATTTTGAATTTTCAAAACCAAATGAAGAAAATGCAGTGCATCTATAATTGATAAATGTCATATTAATTAATATTATATTATGGAACAGTGACTCACTATCACTCCCAGCATCAGAAGCATCTAAAATACCATTAATAAACGTTATATTAGTTTTAGCATTATTATTGAATGTAAACTTTGAATATGTACCATTATATGTTTTTCCACCCAAATCAATTATATCTCCTGAACTCGCAGAATCATAAGCATCACGTATGTTTTGGAACTTAGTTCCATTAACAGTAATAGTTTTGCCTAATACATCAGCATTATCTGATTTCAATTCACTTTGATCATTAGAAAATGTATATAAATCTTTATTATTTTCCTTTGATTTTAATTCAACATCATTATTAGAATTTTGAATAAGGTTAGTAGATACGTCATCTGAACTTACTTTAGATAAACAGACAACATCATTAGAAACTTGAGCAACATCAGTTTGATTAGCATTATCACTAGCTGCAACAACACCTATAGAAAATAATGCTAAGACAAAAATTATTGTTAATAGTTTTAAATTGATTTTTTTCATGATTTTACCTATTAGATTTTTTACCAATAGAAAAATATTGAAATATTTAAGTACCCCCCTCAAAAAAAGATACAAAAAATATCTACTAAGAATATTCTTCAACTATTTTATTTTATAAAATAGTTATCTATTATATTAGAAAACTAATACTTTATATACTATTCTAAAAAATGAATTTTCTATAAGAACATGATTTTTTTAATTATATGATAAATTTAATTTTAATATGATAAATTAAATCAATTAAGAAGTTTTAATAAAAAAAATAAAGATTAAAAATGAAAAAAAAGTAACTAAAAAAAATAAGTTTGCTAATTATTAAAATAGTTAAAATCAATTAAATTCAACAAAAATTATCAAATTAAAGAACAAATATAGAAAAAATACCTACCATAACAATATATATATCACTTGCAGTAGGTGAAAATGACTAAAATTAATTAAAGTATTAAATATTATACAATTTTCTTTTATTAATAGATGCTATTATTTCTTAAATCTAATTATTTGCTGAAAGTAAACACTTACATTCGAAAAACTATTTAAATAATTAAAATAAACTAATAAGTAAGTGTGATGTATTCTATAAGATATAAAGAATATTTTCACATCAATATAAATAAATTGAAAATTCCTTGTAATTTGCATTATTTAAGAAAACTTAGGTGATAATTATGAACAAAAATATCGTTATTGCAATTTTAGCAATTATTGTAGTCGCAGCTGTAGGAGTTTCCGCCTACACTATGATGCACCCTGGAAAGACAACTGAAAATGGTAAAATCAATACTTCAATTCAATTTTTAAGTAATGATACATTAAAAAATGGTGATCAAGTAGCATTTATCGTAAAAGATGCACAAGGAACACCTGTAGCGAATAAAGAAGTAAAAATTACTTATACTGAAGATGGAAAAAACCAAACCTATTCTATTAAAACTGGTAATGATGGAAAAGGGTTCTTAGTATTAAAAGATGAAAAAGCTGGAAAACACGATATAACTGTATCTTTTGCAGGCGATGATAAATATAATGGATGTACAGCTAAAAAGACCATAACAATTGAAGAAGGTCAGTCAAATACTAAAACATCTACTGCTACTAATTCAACTGCTAGTACAGTACAATACAATAACAATAATAAAGGTTCATCTTCATCAGGTTCATCATCAAATCCATTATACTATGATTCTGAACATAACATAGTTTATGATTCAAATGGTAAAATTATCGGCGGTCAAAATGCCGGTCAAGATGCATTTGAAGTAATTTCAACACTCGAATATCAAAAATCACTTGATAATGGTAATGGATTACAATAATTAATTAAAGTATTTACTACTTTAATTAATACTTTTTTTTAATTTTTTAAATTTCAATAATTAACTTTATATAATAACACTTGCATATACAAGAATATAATTGCATATGCAAGTGAGGTAAAATATGGAAAAAAATTCAAATATTGAAATGATTACAGGAGACCCAAAAAAAGCTATAAACAAATTATCAATACCAATTATAGCTAGTATGTTTTTAATTTTTGCAAATAATATAATTGATAGTATTTGGGTTGCGGGATTAGGTGCAGAACCATTAGCTGCACTCGGGTATATTACCCCACTATTTATGATATTAGTCGGATTTGGAAATGGTTTAGGGGCTGGCGGTAACTCATTAATTTCTAGATATATTGGAGCAGAAGATAAAGCATCAGCAAACAATGCAGCAATACATAATCTTATTTTAAGTATAATTGTATCAATTGTAATTTCAATAATTTTCATTGTTTTAATGGAACCGTTACTTAAGATGATGGGTGCAACAAGTGTTTTAAAATATGCTCTTGATTATGGATTTATAATATTCATGTGGACATTTGCACTATTAATGCCCCCAATTGTAGGAGGAGCATTTAGAGCTGAAGGAGACATAAAAAGAGCAACAATACCAATAGCTCTTGCAGCTATTATCAACATGATTTTAGATCCTATCTTTATTTATACATTGAATCTGGGAATTCAAGGAGCAGCATGGGCAACCGCACTAGGACCATTTATAAGCCTCTTATTAATGTTTTATTGGATTTTTATAAAAAAAGACACCTACCTTTCATATAATATAAAAGATTTCCACAATGATTTAAAAATGTATAAAGATATTTTAGTTGTAGGTATACCTGCCAGTTTAGAGCAATTAGTATTATCTGTTTTAACAATATTTGTTAATTATATGCTTACAATTGTATCCGGACCAACATCAGTAGCAGTATATACAGCAGGTTGGAGAATAGTTAATATTGGAATGCTTCCAGCAATAGGTGTTGGAACAGCTGCAATATCTGTTGCAGGAGTAGCTTATGGTGCAAAAAAATATGAAAACTTAAGAGTTACAGCAAGATATGCTGTTAAAGTAGCATTAATTGCTTCAATCATTGTTTGTATAATATTAAATGTATTTTCAAATCAAATTGCATTTATATTTTCATATTCAGAAAATAGTGCTCAATTGGAACCATTAATAGCTAGTTTTTTACAAATAATGTGTTTATTTATATTATATGTACCATTTGGAGCAAGTGCAGGAAATGTATTTCAGGGAGTTGGAAAAGGAACAATATCCTTTTTATTAACCACATTTAGGGAATTTATACTTGTGTTAATCTTTGCTTATCTTTTAGGATTTACATTTAACATGGGAGAATTTGGAATATATTGTGGAATGCTTTTAGGCGGAGGTATAGGTTCTTTAATATGTTATTTATGTATTGAACTGTACATCAACAAATTAATTAGGAGTAGAGGCAATGCAGTTTGAAAAAGAAATTCCCACAGCACCTTTAATTTCAATAATGCATAGAGAACATGCAAAATTCTTAAATGAAAAAGTAAAAGACGATAATTTAAGTTATGGACTCTATCCATTACTAATTAAAATATATAAAAGTGAAGGAATCATACAGGAAGATTTAGCAAAAATTTTTCACTTAAATGAAAGTACAATAACAAGAAACCTGAAAAAACTTGAAGACAAAGAATTCATTGAGAGAATTCCAGATAAAAGAAAGAAAGTTATAAAAATTACAGAAAAGGGTAAAATAACAGCTAAAAAAGTTATGGATTATGATGAACAATGGGATTTATCTCTTAAAAAACATATAACAACTGAAGAATACGATAATTTTATAAAAACTTTGAAAAAAATTTGTGTGGAATTAAAATGAATCAGACAATTGAAAATTTAAAAAGTAGAAGAAGTATTAGAAAGTTTAAAGATGAACAAATTAGTGATGAAGAATTAAAAATAATTCTAGAAACAGCAACATATGCTCCAACAGGACGAGGTGCACAATCTCCTAAAATTGTTGTAATTCAAAATCCAGAAACTATTAAAGAATTTTCAGAATGGAACAGAAGTTATTTTCCAACTGAAATGCCTGAAGATATGGATCCCTTTTATGGTGGAAAAACATTGTTAATTGTTTTGGCAGACAGTGAATTTCCAACTTACATAGAAGATGGATCAAGTGTTTTAACTGTTATAGTTAATGCTGCACATGCAATTGGTGTTGGGTCATGCTGGATTCACAGAGCAAGAGATGAATTTGCATCACAAAAAGGAAAAGATTTGCTTAAAAAATGGGGAATTCCTGAAAGTTATGAAGGAATAGGACATGTTGTTTTAGGATATCCTGATATAGATGCGCCAAAACCATTACCAAGAAAAAAAGATTATATACATTATATTGATTGAAAAAAAAAAGAAATTTAGATGAGTTATAATTCTCATCTACATTTTTTCAGGTGCACTGACACCTAAAATATCTAAAGCATTTTTAATAGTTGTTTTTGCTCTGTCAACTAAAATTAATCTAGTATCTTCAAATTCATCTCCAATAACTTGTTCTGATTTGTAGAATTTATTAAATGAACTAGCTAAGTCCTGACAATATTGTGTAATATTGTGAACTCTCTTTTTATTAGCACAATCTTCAACAACCTGTGGGAATTTAGCAATTTGTCTTACTAAATCCTGTTCTGTTTCATTAGCTGCCCATTCATCAGATATTTTTAATGAACTAAT
The DNA here is from genome assembly GCA_902785855.1 of uncultured Methanobrevibacter sp. Taxonomy (GTDB): domain Archaea; phylum Methanobacteriota; class Methanobacteria; order Methanobacteriales; family Methanobacteriaceae; genus Methanocatella. Next base: position 21,035 of record CADAAJ010000024.1, read on the forward strand.
ATCTTTACCAGATTTTCTAAGTAATTTACATGCTCTTGCATGAGCATACTGAATAGAAGCACAACCTCTCTCAAAGCTTAAAGCTTCATCCCATTTAAATGTTAAGTGTTTTTCTGGAGATAATTTAGCAATGAAAAATCTTACAGCACCCACACCAATTTCTTCTGCCATTGGAGCAATTTCATCTTCAGATAAATCTGGGTTTCTTGATTTAATTTCATCATGAGCACGTAAAACAGCTTCATCAATTAATTCATCTACTGAAACAAATTTACCTTTTCTTGTTGACATTGAACCTTCAGGAAGAGTAATGAATTCATAAAATATTACTTCAGGAGCTTCTTGTCTGAATATTTCTTCAAAGATAACTTTGATTTGTTTAGCAGCTAATTTATGGTCTGAACCTAAAATATCCAATACTGTATCACCTAAAGTAGCTTTATATTTATGATAAGCTAAATCTCTTGTTGAATAAAGTGATGTACCATTGGATCTTCTTAATACAAATTCTTTTTCTATATTAAAATCTGTTAAATCAATATATAATACATCATTTTCACGGGTGAATCCTTCTTTTTGAATGTAGTTGACAAGTTCATCAACTTCTCCATTTCGTACAAACTGTCCTTCCCATACAAAATCATCATGTGAAATATTAATTCTTTGAAGTGATTCCTTCATTCCAGAAATACAACTTGAAACCACATGCTCGAATATTTTATTTAATTCTTCATCATTACCTTCTTCATATTCTTGAATCAGTTCATCTACCCTACTTGCTAATTTTTCATCTTCTTCAACAGCTTTATTAGCATCATAGTATAACTTACCAATTTTGTGGTCAATTTTATCCCCTTCATAATCTTCAATGTTCAAACCACATTCAGTAATACCACATACAATAATAGCAATTTGTCTTCCCATATCATTTACATAATACTGAGTTACAACATCTCTACCAGCTAATTTTAAAAGTCTTGATAAGGAATCTCCAAAAATAGAATTCCTAATATGTCCAATATGAAGAGGTCCGTTAGGATTTGCAGAAGTATGTTCTAAAACAATTTTCTCATCATATTTAGGAAGCTGACCATAATTATCATCAACTTTTTCCAATAATAATTTTGAAAATTTATCATAATCAATGAAAAAATTGACATAAGGACCAAAGTTTTTAACTTCTTTAAAAATTTCTGGAAGTTCAATTTTTTCAACCAATTCTTTAGCAACTTCAGGAGGAGAAGTTCTTAATTTTTTAGTAAGTGCAAAAGCAATAGTACTTGCCAAATCACCTAATTCCGGATTAGGTGGAAATTCTAATTTAAAATTTCTATCTATTTCTACATCATATTGATCTAAAGCTTTATTAATAGCTTCAATCGCTTGTTTTTCAATTTCAAAATACATTTATTCACCTTAAAATAATTATAAACCTCTCAACCATAGTGAAAGATAACCAATTTTTGGAATAACAACTAAATTATCACCAATTGTAACAACTTTATCATGAATTTGTTCTGCTGAAACATAATATGGATCCGGCGACTTATTATTGTCCCCTTTTATAACATACATTGTTGTTCCATTAATTTCTGTAATATTAATAATTCTGTGAATTACAGGCTGATTAAACCATGCTGCATCATAAACAACAACATCTCCTACCTGAACATCTTTAGGGTCAAACTCATGAATTCCCAATAAATTCGATTTTTCAACCAGGACTATATCACCTCTGTAAAAAGCAGGTTCCATACTTCCCGAAACAACAACATTCAAATGTTGAGCAGCAATTAAAACAATAGCAAGTATAATCACATAATAAGCAATTTCTTTAAAATCTGTCATAATATTACCTTCTTCTCTTTTTAAATGCAGCTTCTAGAGCTAATTCTATAGCATCAGAAGTTTTTTGTAAATCTTCCATAGTATGAGCATTAGAAATAAAATTACACTCAAACTGTGAAGGTGGAATGAATACACCTTCTTTTAACAAAGTTTTGAAATATCTCAAAAATTGTTTTCTATCAGACTCCTGTGCATCTTCATAATTATAAACTTCTTTAGGATTAAAATAAATCTGAAACATTGATGCAAGACCAACAGGTTGAATATTATATTCCTCTTCATCAATAATAGATTGAATATTACCTCTTAGGAAATTTCCTTTTCTTTCAAGTTCCTTATAAAATTTATCATCAAGTTGAGTTAAAGTAGAAATTCCTGCCTGAACAGAAACAGGATTACCTGAAAATGTACCTGCCTGATAAACACCACCCTGAGGAGCAATTAATTCCATGATTTCTTTTTTACCACAAAATGCTCCCATTGGAAGTCCTCCACCGACAATTTTACCAAGGGTTGTTAAATCAGGAGTAACACCATAATATTGTTGAGCTCCTCCACGGGATGCTCTAAAACCAGTGATAACTTCATCAAATATTAATACAATACCATTTTCTTCGGTAATTTTTCTAATAAATTCTAAATAACCTGGTTTAGGTTCAATACATCCAACATTACCCATTACAACTTCCATAATAATACAGGCAATATTTTCTCCTTCTTTTTCAATTAAATCTGCTAAAGCTTCTTCATCATTAAATGGAACAGACAAAGTATTTTTAGTAGTGTCTTGAGGTATTCCCAATGAATCAGGTAAAGTAGCAGCACCTGAACCTCCTTTAACTAACACATAATCATGAGCCCCATGGTATGCTCCTTCAAATTTAACTATTTTATCTCTGCCTGTAAAACCTCTTGCAAGTCTAATTGCACTCATAGTAGCTTCAGTACCACTATTTGCAAATCTTACCATTTCAGCAGATGGGATTCTATCAATTACTTCTTTAGCTAAAATAATCTCATTTTCTGTTGGAGTACCATAAGCAGTTCCAATAGTAAGTTGATTTGAAACCTCTCTTACTACCTTTGGATTAGCATGCCCCAATATTAAAGGACCATAAGCTAAACAATGGTCAATATAACTTTTACCATCAACATCAGTGAGTTTAGATCCTCCTGCACTTTTTACAAAAAAAGGATAAGGCTTAAAAGCTCTTACAGGAGAATTAACACCACCCGGAAAATATTTTTTTGATTCTACAAATAACTCTTCAGAATACATATTATCACTCTATATGTTGTATTAATGAATTTACACAAGCTACAGCAATAGGTGTTCCACCTTTTGGACCTTCAACAATGACATTTGGAATATTAGAATTTTTTAAAGCTTCTTTTGAATCTGCAGCTCCGACAAAACCAACTGGAACTCCAACAATAGCTTTAAGATTCATTTCACCTTTTTCATATAAATCCATAGCTTCAAAAACAGCAGTTGGAGCATTACCTGAAACAACAATACCTTCAAAATCATTGGATGCTGCATAACGCATAGCTGCAGCAGCTCTTGTAATTTGATTTTCTTTTGCAATTTTTTTAACTTCTTCGTTTTTAATGTAACACTCAACTTCCCCTTCATATCTTGTTATACCATATTTAACCATGTTTATATCAGTTAAAATAGTTTCTTTATTTTTAAGGGAAGCCATAGCTACATCTACAAAATCATCACTTATATTAACTAATTTTGCATATTCAGGATCTGCAGTTGAGTGAACAATCCTTTCAACGATGTCTCTTTCTATAGGTTTTAAATCTTTGACATCATCTCCAATAAGGCCACGAATAATTTCTCTACTTTTATTAGCAATATCCATACCCTGCTTAGTTGATGCACCCATGAACATTTTGTCTGTCATATTATAATTTTTGAAATAAATATATCTTAAATATTTTGATAAATTTAAATTAAAAAAATTAATTATACCAATAATATTTATTATTTATTTTTATTACTTGCAGATAAACCTGCCAAATAACCAGTAGAAAAAGCAATTTTTAAATTATATCCTCCAGTGGGACCATGCAGGTCTAAAATTTCACCGGCAAAATATAAATTAGGAATTAAAGTTGATTCCATAGTTTTAGGATTAATATTATCTAAATCAATTCCACCAATTGTTATTTTAGATAAATCATGATTAAAATC
>CADAAJ010000024.1:25100-29223 GCA_902785855.1 uncultured Methanobrevibacter sp.
TCCTTTAAAAAGAAATCAATGAAACTATTGGTTAAAAATATTTTAAGATAATTTTTAAGTAATGTTTTTCCTTTAACTTGAAAATCTTTAAGAAATTTATCTTTTAACTCTTCACGTGAAATTTCAGGACATAAATCAATAGCAATTTCTAAATCAAAATCCGGATCATTTTCTAATAAGTTATAACTTATACTTTGTGAAATTTCATTACTTAAGTTAATAATTCCCGGACCAGTTAAACCAACATGTGAAAACAAAACATTACCTTTAACATGTTTTTTATTATAAGTTATAACAACATCATATAATGTTACACCAGCAATATCTGATAAATCCTTTTTAGTAATCAAAGGAACAAGACCATATTTAATATCTGTAATAGGTTGAGATGTTAAAAAATAGTTATCTAGACTGCAACCGGTGCTTGGATAAGTTATACCACCAGTAGCAATGATTATTTTATTTGCTTTTAACTTATCATTTATAACAAAATCATCAGTGATAGTTTTAACTTCGAAGTTATAACTTATAACTACATCTTTTAACTTATAAGTTAAACCTTCTAAAATATCACTAGCTTTTCCTGATTTTGGAAAAACTCTATTATCATCTTCCATGACAAATTCCAAATCAAAGATGGAAAATAAGTTTTCATTGGTGAAAGTATAAAAAGAGTGTTTTAAAAAGTTTTTATGAGAATATGAATTTAATAACTGTTTAATTGGCTTTGAATTGGTAATATTACATCTGCCACCACCAGTTAATAAGAGTTTACGACCAAGTGAGGCATTTTTCTCAAGCAATATTACATTTGAGGAATTTTGACTAGCTGCAATAGCAGCCATAATTCCTGCAGGCCCCCCGCCAATTACAGCTATATCATATTCTTTCATGTTTACGGAGTTAATCTGTGTCTGTCTCTTGGGAAGAGTACACATTCACGGATATTTTCAGATCCTGTAAGCACCATAGTTAATCTATCAGCACCAACACCCCATCCAGCATGAGGAGGCATTCCATATTCGAAAGCTTTTAAATAACTTCCAAATCCGGCAGGATTTAATCCTCTTTCTTCTATTTGTTTTACTAATAAATCATATTGGTGAACACGAGTAGCACCTGAAGATAATTCCAAATTGTTATACATTAAATCAAATGCATGAGAGTATTTTTCATCACCTTCAACAGGCATTACATAAAATGGTTTAATTTCACTAGGCCATCTGGTTAAGAAGTAAAATCCTCCCATAGTATCACCTAAAGCTTTTTCAGCTTCACGAGATAAATCTTCACCCCATTCCATTGTTACACCTTTAGAGTTAACAATATCTACAGCTTCATCATAAGTAACAACAGGGAAATCACCAGAAGGAACTTCTAAAGTATGGTCTAAAATTTCCAATTCATTAGCACAGTTTTCATTAATATCTGTTAATACCTGAATGAGCATATCATTTAATATTTTCATTACATCAACATCATCCATAAATGAAGCTTCAGCATCGATAGAAACAGCTTCGTTTAAGTGTCTTAAGGTATCGTGTTCTTCTGCTCTGAAAATTTGGCCTATTTCAAATACTTTATCCATTCCAGAACCCATCATCATCTGTTTGTATAATTGTGGAGATTGTCCTAAAAATGCTTCTTTTTCAAAGTATGTAATAGGGAATAATTCAGTTCCTCCTTCAGTAGCGGATGCTACTAATTTTGGAGTGTTAATCTCATAAAATCCATTATTATAAAAGAAATTTCTAATTGTATGGAACATTTGTCCTTTAATTTTAAAGATAGCTGAAACATTTTCTTTTCTGATATCTAAAAATCTGGAATCCAATCTGGTATCAATACCTGCTTTAACTTTTTCAGTTGGATCCATTGGTAAAGGTTGATTAGCTAAATTTAAAACTCTAATTTCTTTTGGTAAAACTTCAACACCATTAGGAGCTTTAGGAGCTTCCTGTACAGTACCTTTAATAGCTACAACAGATTCTTTTCTAAATTCACGTAATTGTTCTAATATTTCTTCATCAACTTTTTTACTTGGAGCAGTTATTTGAACTCTACCAGTTACATCTCTAATAACTACAAAAATGATTCCACCGAAATCACGGATTTCATGCACCCATCCCATGACGGTGATATCATTACCTGCAACATCAAGAGTGGTTTCACTAGCATAGTTAGTCCTTCTCCAGTCATGTAATAAACCTTGCAAATTATTCACCTCGAGGTTTGTAAAAATAATTTTAATTAATAATTAAGACTTTTAAAAAAAAAGCATAGTTTAATTTCATTAATAGTCTTGAATATTAGTTATATTAGCATGATATATAAAGTTAACTAGTTAAACAGATTAATGTTTATCATGCTTAAAAAAGATTAAAAAAAAATAAAAAGAAGAAAGGCCTTAATTAGGACCTTCTCTCATTTGACCAGTAAGTGGGTCAATAATAATAGTTTGTTTATTTCCTTGACTATCTTCTAAATAGAAAATATATTCATTACCGGATTCTTCATGTTTTTTAATAGTTAAACCAGTTCCTTTAATTGAATCTTCAATAGCCTTTTGACATTCAGATAAACTTAATTTTTGTGGAGCATTATTAGAACTACCACTATCTGAAGAAGAACTAGAAGAAGAACCAGAGGAAGCTGGAGCAGAAGATGAAGGAGAAGCTACAGATGAAGGTTCTGCTGGTTGTGCAGTGAAAGAATCAGTTTCTTCAGCATAAGCACTAGAAGAATCATCACTAGATGATGAATCAGCAGGAGTAGCTTGAGTTGAATCAGATGAAGTATCTGAACTATAGAATTATCATTTTCCTGTGAAGCTACCTTAACTATACTCTGTTCTAAAATAGCTTGATTAAATATTTTAGTATCCACATTAGCAAGCAATAAGAACATTAAATCAAAATCATCATCCAAATCTAAATGAGGACGGAATCCAGGAATAACAGCAGGTTTAACACTTTTATGATTATTACTAAATATAACATTATTTGCTATTTTAGCAGTGAGTTCACCATCAGTTGAACTTACTGAAACACCTTCTTGCCCATTTGTGACTAAAATATTAATAGTATCACCTTTTTTAAATGCTACAGATTGAGGTGGTTGATTTTTAACAGGAATAACTTTGGATTTTTTAGTATTCTTTAAAAAATCAATCATTGATGAATTATCTTTAAATGTATTAATTGTAATACCATACTTACTGTCTTTATAAACACCATCACCCGCTTTTACAAAATTAGAATCAGCAGGTACAGAAACTTTGATTCCATCAAAAACTTCCTGTTTCATAGTTACATCGCTGCTCATAATAGAAGCACCAACTAATCCAATTGAAACAACACCTGCCAATAAAATCAGAAATAAAACATGTGTATCAATTTTCATAAAAATTCACCTAATAACATATATGTATATAAAATATGTTTTATGAGTATATAAAATATAATGTTTCACCATATGTGAAAAAAACATCACATACGTTAAATTAATAGATTAAGTGGCTTAAATATGTAAAAAAATAATCCATAATAATATTTATATAATATTTACACATAGTAATATACAATTGGTAACAATTAAGGTGTAATAAAAATGGTCGAATGTCCAGAATGTGGAAAAGAAGCTGGAGATAATAAGTTTTGTTCAAATTGTGGAACAAAAATAAATAAAAAAATATTATGTCCAGAATGTAATACTGAATTAGAAGAAAATAGCAGAATGTAATACTGAATTAGAAGAAAATAGTATTTTTTGTGTAAATTGTGGAACAAAAATAGAAAAAAATCCTGATGAAAAAGAAGAAACAGAAAAGGATGAATCTGAAGATATAGAAGAAGAATCATCTGACAAAGAAGATGAAGAAAACGATGAAACTGAAGATAAAGAAGAAGAACCTATAGAAGAAGAATCATCTGACAAAGAAGATGAAGAAAACGAATCCTCAGAAGAAGAATCATCCAATATAGAAGAAAGTGAAGAAACAGATGACAGTGAAAAATTAGAATGTCCTTACTGTAAGACCATAATTGAAGATTCTGAAACTGTATATTGTCCTGAATGTGGAAAATCAATACAAATAGATAAACAATCATTTAAAGGTATTCAA
>CADAAJ010000025.1 GCA_902785855.1 uncultured Methanobrevibacter sp.
TACATTTGATGAATTTCTACCATCTATTGTAATTGGCTCAACAACAGTAACATAAGCTCCATTTCCTTGAGCATAAGTAATTCTTTGTTGTGTAATATCTTTTAGCGATGTTGAACCTGCAGTAACATTATAAATTTCTATTGTTGTATTGTTACCGCCTCTGAAAAATTTAGCATCAATGTGTTCCGCATCACTACCATTGATTACTTCCCAATTTTTAGGATGTTTAAATGATAATCCGTTATCATTAAATTCAACTAAATTATTAGTAGTTCCTTTTGTATTTGAACCTGTAAGGACAATTCCACAAATTACAATTATTGTAACAATTAATATTGCACCGATAACAAGTTTATTTTGATTTATAATTTCAATTACGCTTTCGTTATCTGATGACTTTTTTTTGGGTTTTTTAGGTTTTTGGAATATGTCTTCACGTTTAGGAGCTTTATTTTTCTTCATTTGGAATTTGTACCCACAATTTCCACAAACTGGAGCTCCATCATAACTAGGATTTCCACATTCAGGACATTTTTTCAAAGCATAACCTCCATTAAATTAACATTTATTATTAATGATATAAAAATATATTTGTGATGGTGAAAGTCATGCAAGATGATAAAAAAATTAATGTTGATGATATAAATTATGCAATCTATAAAATTGGGGAATGGCAAAATAACTATGAAATTAATCAAATTGGTTTATCTAGAGAAATTCCAGTTACTAAAAATACATTAACTCATGTTAAAATGTCAATGGATGAAATTAGAAAATCTGAATTTAATATTGGTGATATGAAGGTTAATGGTTTTGTAGCTATTGCAATGCAATTAAATCCTAAAGTTCAGGAAATGGATTTGGAAGATGTAATTAAACTTGAGGAAGATGAATTTAATAATATTGTTTCTGAATTGGATAATCTTGAATTATTGGATGATAATGAGACTATTTCATTAAATGGTGAAGAATATCTTATTTATAATCTTATTAAAGATTGTCATGTTACTAATTCAATCCCTGCTAATGATTTTACTGAAAAATTTTATCAAAATGAATTAAAAAAAATTGAGGATGCATTGGATTAAAATGCATCTAAAGTTACTTTTTTATCTCTTTTTAACTCACGGGGAGGTTCAACAGATACAAATTCAATTCCTTCCTCTTCAAGCAATTCCATTGCATCGTTCATAATTGATGGTGCTACTAAAAGACCTCTTATTTTTTTCTTTTCACTTTTACAGTCTTTTAAGTAGTCATTATCAGTGTTTTCTAAATCCTGAATATATCTTCTAAGTTGTTTTACTGCAGTAACACCTGCTTTTCTTGCTTTTAATTCAAGTATCATTAAATTATTGTCACTGTCTTTACCTAAGATATCTATAAATCCGTGCTCAACACTATATTCTCGGGCAGTTGGGGTAAAACCATCTTCAATTAAATGTGGTTTTTCCATTATCATGTCACCCATATCTTTTTCATATCCTGCCTGTTCAAGTTCTTCGAAGTCTTCAACATTGGCATAATTAATAAACTGAATTTGTTTAATTTCAACAGTTAAGAGTTCCTTTGGAGTTCTTCTATGACTTTCTAAAAATAAATTTTCATTTTTGATATAACTTCTTGTTTTGGATTTTGGAGGTTGCCAATTAACAGGTTCTACCTTTTTTTCCTGATGGATTAAAAATGCACCATCGGGTTTTATCATTATTATTCTTTCTCCCCAATTCAGTTCACTTAATGCTCTTCCTTCATAATTTACTTTACAGCATGCAAAAATAATGATTGTTGCTCTTTTTCTTAAAGCTTCTTGAACTAAATCATATGCATCTTCATTGTTTGGTTTTTCTAAAATTTTATATTTCATCAGGTAAACATTGGTTAGATTAATTTAAATAATTTGTTTTTTAAAAGGTATACATGATATATTTGGTGGAGGAATAAAAATTTTCGACGATGAATATTTTGATGAAAAAAAAGAATATGCTAAGATGGATTCTTTTAAATTTGAAAATGGTGAAGTTCTTAGTGATGTTGTTGTAGAATATATGACAATTGGAACTCCAAAATATGAAGATGGTGTTATTAAAAATGCAATTATTTACTGTCATGGTTCTTTAGGCAAGTTTTCATCAATTAAAAAAATATTTCCTTTATCTGGTAGTGGGGAAGTTTTTGATTTGGATAAATATTTTTATATTTGTATTTCTCAATTAGGTTCACCTGGTTCATGCAGTCCTTCAAGTACTGGTTTAAAAAATAAATTTCCTAAATATGCCATTCGAGATGTTGTTAATTTTCAAATTCAATTTTTAAAAGAAAAATTTAATTTAAATCACATTTTAGGTTTAATAGGTAATTCAATGGGAGGTTTTGTCGGATTAACTTTAGCTATTGATTATCCTGATTTCTGTGATTTTATTATTTGTGGTGTTAGCAGTTTTAAAGTTGCAGGGCATGATTATATTTTATCAAAATTTGTAAATGAGATTATTGAATCTGATCCGGATTATAATAAAGGTGAGTTAACTTATTCTTTAATTAGAACTTTGAGATTAGCTTGTCTTTCTGAATTTAACTTTGGTCTTTCAAAAGAAGCTTTACGTGCAAAATCAAATGATGAACTTAGTTTGGAATTTGAAGATTTTGGAAATGAAAGTTTGGAAGTTGATATATTTGATTTAAAATATTGTAACGAATCCTGCATGAATTTTGATGTTGAAAATCAGTTAGGTAAAATCAAGTCTAAAGTTTTAATTATTTCATGTAAACAGGACCCTCATTTTCCACCAGAACTTGATGGAATTCCAATGAACAGTATGATAAAAAATTCAAAAATTGTTATTATGGATTCTGATTTGGGACATTTATGTTTTAATGATTTGGAAAGCATATCTTTTGAATTAAATGAATTTATGAGTGAATTTAATGATTGTTAAAATATCTGATTATGGTAAAATTGATGAAAAGTATTTTGTTGAGTATAGAGTTTATGGATTATCTGCAGAACAGATGAATTTTGTCAATGAGAATCTGGATGATGAAACAGTTATTTTTGATGAGGAGTTAATGATTAAACTTTATTTTTCCAGTGAGTTATATCCATTTCAAAGTGATGTTGCAAAATTACGTTTAGATGATTTTATTGCTCGTGAAGAAATTGAGATGAATATTTTTCTTTCAAGTTTTTTAGAAGATATGTTATAATTTGATTATTTTTTTTAAATAACATTAGTTATATTTATATATTTTTGAAAATATATTAATTATTAAGGTGATATTATTAATGCTTTAGAAAGAATGGATGGTTATGGTAAACATTCTATGGATGCATTCGAATTTGAAAATGGTAGTGTGCTTAATGATGTGAATGTTGAGTTTTCATTAAGTGGAACTCCAAAATATGATGCAGAAGGTAATATTACAAATTTAATTTTATATTTCCATGGATTTAATGGAGATTATTCTTCTGTAAATGATATGTTTTTTTTAACAAGGGAAGGAGGGGTTTTAGATAAAAATGATTATTTTATAATTTCAATAACTTCCTTAGGTCTACCTGAGTCATGTTCTCCTTCATCTACTGGTTTAAAACACAATTTTCCAAAATATACTATTATGGACAGGGTTAATTTCAAAAGACAATTTATCATGGAAAATTTCAAGTTTAAAAAAATCTGCGGATTAATTGGTAAAGGATTAGGTGGATATGAGATTTTCACATGGGCATGTGAATTTCCTGATGAAATGGATTTTATTATTGTTGCAGGTAGTTCATATAAAACTAATGGATATCGTTATGTTGTCTCAAAAGGTGTAGAAGGTATTATTGATTCAACTGATGATTTTTATGATGATGTTTATTCTGAATCATTATCTAAGGTATTAATTTCAATTAATAAGGTTTTATACTCAAATTATTTTTCTAAAAAGATTTTTCAAGAATTGTCAAATGATGAAATTGATGTGTTGATGGATGATTTTGTTGATGAAGGATTGTTTTTAGATATTTATGATTTAAAATTCCGTAATGATGCAATTTTAGAATATGATGTTGAAGATAAATTGGATAGGATTAAAGCAAAATCATTATTTATCAGCACAGAAAATGATATTTATTTTACCCCAAAATTTGATTTAGATCCATTAAAAAAGTTAGTTAAAGATTCTAAAATTGTTCTACTTAATACAGAATTTGATTTTGGTGATGATTATAAGGAATATCGAATGGCTGAAGAAGACATTGGAAATTTTTTAAAGCAGTTTAAAGAATAATATTATTTTGATGCATTCAGCATATGTTCAACTGCTTTTCTGGATTTATCAGCAACTTCACAAGGTAAACTAACTTCCGGAGCTTCATTAACTAATGCATCTCTAACTTTTTCAAGGGTATGCAATTTCATTGTTTTACAAATAGCTCCTTCAAGTAATGGGTAAAGTTTTTTTCCAGGAACTTCAGAATTTATTCTTGTAATCATGTCAATTTCAGTCCCGATTACAAATTCTTCTTTATCGCTTTGTGCAATATGTCTTAACATTCCACCAGTAGACATTACTTCATCACATGCTTTTTGTACTTGCATATCACATTCTGGGTGGCAAATTATTTCTGCATTTGGATATTGCTGCCTTTTAAGTTCTACATCTTCAACATGAATTAATCTGTGAACATAACAGTGACCGTCACTTGGTACTGGTATTATTTCTTTATCTAATTTTTCAGCTACATGATTTCCTAAATTTTTGTCTGGACCAAATAATATTGTATCATGAGGTATGCTTTTGGCAACTTTAACTGCATTGGCTGAAGTACATAATGTATCTGCGTGTTGTTTAGCCTCAGCAATACTGTTTACATATAATATTACTCCTGCATCTGGATGAGCTTTTTTAGCTTCAAGTAAAACATCTTCAGGTAACATATGAGCCATTGGGCATTCTGCCTCAAGAGTAGGAATTACAATTTTTTTATCTGGATTTAATATAAATGCAGTTTCAGCCATAAAATCAACACCACAAAAGATTACCAAGTCTTTATCATCAATTTCAGAAGCTTTAATACATAATTCTAAAGAATCTCCTAAAAAATCAGCTATTTCCTGAATTTCTTTTGGTTGATAATTATGTGCAAGGATTATTGCATTTTTTTCTTTTTTAAGTTTTTGAATTTCATCTTGAAGAGAATTACTCATTATTTTCACCCATTTTTATAAATTTTCTTATTTCATTAGTAATTATTATCTTATATTTATCTTTATTATTAAAATTTTTTACCCAAAATGAAACTTTAACTTTGCTTTGTTTAAATGAAATTTCTCTTGCAAAAATCTGCGGTTGAGGTTTTTTTAAAATTTCATTATAATTTCCAATTTGTTTTATTATATATGATTCAAATTCTTCAACATCAATATTTAATGGAAGACCTGTCATTATGTCTACTCTGTATTTTTCAGGCTTTTTATATTGCAAATATTCGTTATTTGTTAAAGTGGAGTTTGGAACATGATTTTTAACACCCATGTCATCAACCATTATTGTTGATCTAAGTGAAATTCTTTTAACGATTCCTTTTTTACCATTAATTTCTAATGTGTCTCCAACTTTAATGCTTTTACCGATTATCAATATAATCCCTGAAAATAAATTGGAAATAATGTCTTTTGCTGCAAAACTCACAGCAATACCAACAATTCCTAAACTTAGAAGTGTTCCGGCAAGGTCAATACCGAAAAACTGCAAAATAATAATCAATGCAATAAAATAGATTATATAATTTATAATATCTCTTATAAGATAAATAGCAGTCATATCTTTTTTAAATCTATTCATCTTATTCATCATATAAGCTATAAACCGAGTTAAAATTAAAGTTATTATAATAATAAGTATAATTGGTATAAACGCTTCGGTAGCTTCATTTAATATTAAATCTGTATTTATCATCTTAGTTTAACTTCCATTAAATCTTTTGCAAGTTTTGTATTTTCAAAAACTTCTTTTGCCTGTTTAAGTAATATTTTAGCATAATTTTCACCATATCTTGTACTGATATGGGTTAAAATTAATTCATTTGAATTTGAATTTTTCGCAATAAATGCAGCATCAGAAGCTGTTGAATGACCATGTTCTTCTGCATTTGACCTGTTTTCTTCTGTAAAAGTAGCTTCATGAATTAATATTGTGGAGTCTTTGGCAAATTCAATCATTTCTTCACAAGGCATAGTGTCTCCAGAATAAGTTATTTTAATTCCTTTTCGCTTTTCGCCTAATACCTGCTCTGGTTTAATAATTTTACCATCAACTTCAACTTCTTCGCCATTATGTAAACGTCCAAAATCAGGTCCAACAGGAACACCTAATTCAATAGCTTTTTCGCGTAAAAATTTTGGTTTTTTAATTTCTTCAATGGAATAAGCTAGTGAAGGAACATTATGTTTAACTCGCTGTGCTTTAATAACATATTCATCAGTTTTCTCAACAATACCTGAGTCAATTTCAATAAACTCTATTGGATAGTCAATAGCACAATATCCAAGATGGTAAATTGCATCTTTTAAATCATCCAATCCTTTAGGACCATAAATTGTTAAGCTATTTTCACGTCCATTCAAACTCATGGATTGCAGGAGTCCTGGAAGGCCAAGAATATGGTCTCCATGATAATGGCTAATAAATATCTTGGAGATTTTCATAGGACTTACATTTGTGAAAAGTAATTGTTTTTGAGTAGCTTCACCACAATCAAACAACATTACATTACCAAAAGCTTTAAGTGCAATTGATGGGTGGTTTCTTTCCTTTGAATGAACCGCTGATGAAGTTCCTAAAAATATTATTTCCATAGTTTAATCACTTTTATATTTACTAAAATACTATATAATCTATAAATTATATTAAATTTTAGGTGATAATTTGGATAAAATTATTGAATATATGCTTGCTGAGGATGAGGGTTTTGGTGATATCACATCAAATTCAGTCGTTGATGAATCTTTAGAAGTAAATGCATATATTATATCAAAGGATGAAGGAATTTTAGCTGGAATGAATATTGCAAAGGATATTTTTACAAATTATGGAGTTCATGTTGATTTTTGGCTAAAAGATGGATGTGAAATCCATAAAAAAGATTTATTGATGTCAGTTAAAGGTAATGCCAGAACTATTTTATTGCTTGAGAGAACTGTATTGAATTTAATCATGCGTATGAGTGGTGTGGCCACAGCATCATCTGAATTTGTTAAACTTGTTGGTGGAAAAGTAAAAATTGCAGGAACTCGTAAAACTTCACCTGCTATTTCCAAATTCGATAAATATGCTCTTCAAATTGGTGGAGCAGATACTCATAGATTCAGTTTAGATGATATGGTATTAATAAAGGATAATCATATTGCAACTTGCGCCAGTCCATTGGATGCACTTAAAAAAGCTCAAAGTAATGTCAGTTTTTCTAAAAAAATTGAAATAGAAGTTGAAACTCTAAATGATGCTGTTGAATGTGTCAGACAAAAGGCAGATATTGTAATGCTTGATAACATGTCTTCTGATGAAGTTGCTGAAGTTATTTTAGAACTTGAAAAACAAAATATTCGTGAAAATTCATTAATTGAGGTATCTGGTGGTATAAATCAAGAAAATATTTTAGAATATGTTGATTTGGGTGTAGATATTATTTCTATTGGTGCTTTAACACATAATGTTCGAAGTTTAGATTTTAGTTTGAAATTAGATTAAAATTAAATTATCTAAATTTTTATTAATAATTTTAGAAAAATATAACGAAAAGTATTTTATCTATGATTTTCTAATATATTTATTATCAATATTAATAAAATATAGGTGGTTTTTATGAATAAAAAAATATTAATATTAAGTATATTTTTAATAGTAGCAGGAGTGTCATTGACTGCAGTTTGTGCTGCTGACCATGATGTCAATACTCCAGATGGTTATAAAATAAACAATGATTTAACTGTAAAGAATCAAAAAGTTCAATTCCAAGGAATGGATGCTATTCAAACAATTTATGTTTTAGAAAATGGAACTGATAACATCACATTAACTACTTTTGATGTTGATCATTTAGTTGATTTTACTCCTTCCGGAGGTTCTGTATCTAAAAACATTAAAAATAAAGATGGTATTTACCAAGAAAAAGATGGTCGTTACATATTCCTTTATAAAGACCAAGATCAATTTATTCAAATTGATGCACCATCTGAAAAATTGATTGAAGAAGTTTTACCTTAATTAAAGTTTTTTAAACTTCTTTTATTTTTTTATTTTTTGCCCTATTTTTTTTAAGTTTGTGTTGATGCTTTTTTTAATTAATGGTATTTTTGTCATATTGTCGTAAAAAAGAAACTTTAATATTATATTAAAATTATATATATTAAAGATAGTGAATTATTTTTTTATGATGGTGATGAAATGGTAAAAATAGCTAAATTGGCTTTGGAAGATGGTACTATTTTAAAAGGTGAAGGTTTTGGTTATGAAACCACCAAATTGGGAGAACTTGTTTTTTCTACTGGTATGGGTGGTTATACTGAATCTTTAACTGATCCGTCTTTTAAGGGAGAAATTTTAATGTCTACTTATCCTTTAGAAGGAAATCATGGGGTAAGTGAAGATTGGTACCAATCTGATAAGATTCAGGTTGAAGGTTTTGTTTGTCGTGAGGTTTGTCGTGAAGTTTCTAATTTCGGACCTCAAAAAACATTGGATGAGTTTTTATCAGAATTTAAAACTCCTGGAATTAGTGGAATTGACACACGTGATTTAACACTTAAAATTCGTGAAAGAGGTTCTCTTAAAGCAGCAATTACAACTGAAGATATTGCTGATGATAAATTACTTGAAATGGCAAGGTCACAACCAAGTATTGAGGATATTGATATTGTTCCTAAAGTGTCAACTAAAGAAATTAAAATATTCAATGAAGATGCTAATAAAAAAGTTGCTTTAATAGATTGTGGTGTTAAAAAGAATATTATTAATTCCTTTTTACAAAGAGATATTGGTGTTATTTTATTCCCGTATGATACAGATTATAAAACAATTCTTGATTATTCTCCTAATGGTTTAATGATTACATCAGGACCTGGAAATCCGGATAGAGTATCTGAAACTATTGAAACTATGAAAAAATTATCAAATAGGTTACCTATTTTTGGTATCTGTATGGGTCAACAGTTGATTGCAAAATCTTTCGGAGCAAGATCTTATAAGATGAAATTTGGTCATCGTGGAGAAAATCAGCCAGTTAAAGATTTAAACACTGGAAAAGTTTTTATTACATCTCAAAATCATGGTTTTACTATTGATAAAGAATCTTTAAAAGAAACTGATTTGGTTTTAACTCATGTTAATTTAAATGATGGGACTCCAGAAGGTATTTCACACAAAGAATTACCTCTACACTGTATA
This sequence comes from uncultured Methanobrevibacter sp., assembly GCA_902785855.1. GTDB lineage: Archaea > Methanobacteriota > Methanobacteria > Methanobacteriales > Methanobacteriaceae > Methanocatella. The sequence continues at coordinate 9,433 of CADAAJ010000025.1, forward strand.
CAGTATCATCCTGAAGCAGGACCGGGTCCAAATGATACAAGAGGTATTTTTGATGAATTTAGTCAAATGATGGATGATTATTAAAAAAGTTTAATGAGGATTATAATATGCCAGTTGATAAAGATATTAAAAAAGTATTAATTATTGGTTCTGGACCTATTCAAATTGGACAAGCTGCAGAATTTGATTATTCTGGTTCACAAGCATGTAAATCATTAAGAGAAGAAGGAATTGAAACAGTACTGGTTAACAGTAATCCTGCTACAATCCAAACTGATATGGACATGGCAGATACTGTATATACTGAACCATTAACTCCTGAAGTTGTTGCAAAAATCATAAAAGAAGAAGAAATCGATGCTATTTTACCAACCATGGGTGGACAGACTGGTTTAAATATTGCAACAGGTCTTGGAGACTTAGGTTTACTTGATGATATTAAAGTTTTAGGTTCTGATGTTCAGACAATTAAAGATGTTGAAGACAGAGATTTATTTGCTAATTTAATGGATAAAATTGATGAGAAAATCCCTAAATGTCATGCTGTTGAAAGTGTTGATGAAGCTCTTGAAGCAGTAGCAGATATTGGTTATCCAGTTATTGTAAGGCCAGCTTTTACCCTTGGAGGAACTGGTGGGGGTATTGCTCACAATGAAGAAGAATTAATTGAAATTGCAACTCATGGATTAGATATGAGTTTCATTAATCAGGTTTTAATTGATGAATCTGTTTTAGGTTGGAAAGAAATAGAATTTGAAGTAATGAGAGATAAAGAAGATACCTGTATTATTGTTTGTACTATGGAAAATATAGACCCTATGGGTATTCACACTGGAGACAGTGTTGTTGTTGCTCCAATTCAAAATTTATGTGATGAAACAATTCAAAAAATGCGTGATGCATCAATTAAAATTATCAGAGCATTAGGAATAAGAGGTGGATGTAACATTCAGTTTGCTCTTAATCCTGAAACTGATGAATATAAAGTTATTGAAGTAAATCCTCGTGTATCAAGAAGTAGTGCACTTGCATCAAAAGCAACAGGTTATCCAATTGCAAAAATTTCATCAAAAATAGCTTTGGGCATGACTTTAGATGAAATTAAAAATGATATTACTAAAGAAACACCAGCTTCCTTTGAACCTGCTATTGATTATGTTGTTATTAAAATTCCAAGATGGCCATTTGACAAATTTAAAGGAATCGGTCGTGAAGTTGGAGTTCAGATGAAAGCAACTGGTGAGGTAATGGCTATTGGAAGAACTTTTGAAGAAGCATTCCAAAAAGCATTAAGATCACTTGATATGGGCTTTGACGGATTTGAATATGTTGACTATACTGAAGATGATTTGGCAAATCCAACTGATTTAATTTATTTCCAAATTTACTCAGCATTAAAAGATGGAATGGATGTAGATAAAATCCGTGAACTCACTAATATTGATAATTTCTTCTTATATAAAATTAGAAACATTGTTAACTTTGAAAATGAGGTCAGTGCTGATAAATTAAATGATGAAAATTATTTAAGAAAAGCAAAACAAATGGGTTGCTCCAATAAGAGATTAGCTGATTTATCTGGTCAAACTGAAGAATATATCAGGAATTTACTTTTAAGATATAATATTAAACAATCTTATAAAATGGTAGATACCTGTGCAGCAGAATTTGAAGCTAAAACTCCTTATTATTACAGTAGTTATGATATAGGAAATGAACTTACTTCAACTAACAAGAAAAAAGTTGTAATTTTAGGTGCAGGTCCAATAAGAATTGGTCAGGGTATTGAATTTGATTACTGTTGTGTACATTCTTCATTAGCATTAAAAGAAGAAGGAATTGAAACAATTTTAATTAATAATAATCCTGAAACTGTAAGTACTGATTATGATATTTCAGATAAATTGTTCTTTGAACCGTTAACATTTGAAGATGTAATGGGAGTTATAGAACAAGAAAAGCCTGATGGAGTAATTGTCCAATTTGGAGGTCAAACTTCAATTAATCTAGCTGTACCTTTAGCTAATGCTGGAGTTAAAATTTTAGGAACTCCATATGAAAGTATTGATCGTGTTGAAGATAGGGAATTATTTGCCGATGTTTTAGAAAAATTACATATTCATCAAGCACCTTATGGAACTGCTAATTCATTTGATGAAGCAAAAGCAATTGCTGAAGAAATAACTTTCCCAGTACTTGTACGTCCTTCTTATGTTATTGGTGGAAGAGCAATGGAAATTGTTTATGATAATAATGAGCTTGAAGAATATATGGAAGAAGCTGTTAAAGTATCTCCGGAACACCCTATTTTAGTAGATAAATTCCTTGAGGATGCTGTTGAGCTTGATGTAGATATTTTATGTGATGGTGAAGATGTATTCATTGCAGGTATTATGGAACATATTGAAGAAGCAGGAGTTCACTCTGGAGATTCTGCATGTGTAATTCCACCTCAAACTATTCCTGAACATATATTGAATACTATTCGTGAGAATTCTACTAAATTAGCTTTGGAACTTAATGTTAAAGGTTTAATGAATATTCAATATGCGGTTAAACTTGATGAAGAAATGGTTTATATTATTGAAGCAAATCCTCGTGCAAGTAGGACAGTTCCATTTGTAAGTAAAGCAATTGGTGTTCCTCTTGCTAAAGTTGCAACATGGATTATGCATGGAGCTAAATTAAAAGACTTTGATTTAACTCGTGAAATTAAAATTGATCATGTTGCAGTTAAAGAGTCAGTATTCCCATTCTTAAAACTTCCAGAATCTGATACAGTACTTGGTCCTGAAATGAAATCAACTGGTGAAAGTATTGGTATTGATGATAACTTTGGAATGGCATTTTATAAATCACAGCTTTCAGCAGGTATGGAATTGCCAAAAGAAGGTAAAATATTTTTAAGTGTTAAAGAAACTGACAAGAAAAAAATCCGAGCAATTGCTGAAAAAGCGGCTAATTTAGGATTTAAAATTGTTGCAACTGCAGGTACTGCTGATTCAACTAAACTTGAAGGTGTTGAAAAAATTAAAAAAGTATCACAAGGTTCCCCTAACATTAGAGATGCTATTTTAAATAAAGAAATTGATTTAATCATCAATACATCAGAAGGAAAACAATCTGCAAAAGATGGTTATATTATTAGACGCTTAGCTATTGAATTGGGTATACCTTATGTTACTACTTTGGCAGGTGCCAGAGCTGCACTGAATGCTATTGAAGCTATTCAAAACAATAAAATTGGTGTAAAATCTTTAAATGATTATATTGATGGGGAATAATATTCCTCCATTTTTTAATTATTATATAAGTAGTCTTTAATGTTAATACCACAGGAAGGACATTCAATATCATCAATTTTTAATTTATTTTTACATTTAGGACAATAGTTTAATTGAACTTTATATTCTTTATTTGGGTCAATAATGGTGTTGATTTCAATTTTTTGAGTAATATTCCTTTTTAGAATGCTTTTATCCCAGTTATTGTCCATCAATAGTTTTTTATAATAAAAGGCTTCAGTCATTGTGTCGTAATTTCCAATAATTTCATCACCTTTCTTTATGTAAAACTTTCTAATTTTATGGTTGAATAGAATTTCTCCTTCTCTTTCTATTTTATTGACTTTTGTTCCTTTTATTCTACCTTTTGGTCTTTTTTCAGGAAATGGAGGTAAATCCATATTTTCATATTTGTTTTCCAAGTCACATTCTACAAGCAAATCATAATCAAAATTACAAAAAAATAGTGCGTCTCTTTCATATAATGCATCAGATAATTTTCTGAACTCTCCATAGTCTTTATTTTTATATTTAACTCTATAAACATTCCCGGTTTTAATAATATTTCTATAAAAATATCTTATTTCTTGAGAGTTAATATAAATCACCTTTGAAATATTTTGGTAAGGTTCAATAATGGTTTGTTTTAAAATATCTGAAGTTATATTTTTATAATATATTTTATATCTTTTGAATTTAATAAAGTTTTCAACAAAAAAATTTATTAATAAAAAAAATTAGATTTTCCTTTAATGTTTACTATATCAAACGGAATTATTTTAAAAGGGCAAAATCTACTTCCTGTTCATGAAAATATTGTTGTTGATGACGGTAAAATAATTAATATTGGGAAAGATTTAAAAGAAGGTAAAATAATTGATGTTGATGGTGCTGTTGTTTGTCCTTCATTTATAAATTCTCATATTCATATTGGTGATTCAATAATTAAAGATGAAGGATATGCATTGTCTTTAAGTGAAATGGTTAAACCACCAAATGGAGTTAAGCATCGTGCACTAGCTGATGCTGAAAATGATGAATTAATAGAATCCATGGCTCAATCAATGTGGGACATGGTTTATTCGGGAACTACTCATTTTATTGATTATCGTGAAGGGGGTATTGAAGGTGTTAAACTCCTTAAAAAAGCATCAGAAGATATTCCGATAAAACCAATTATATTGGCAAGGGATGATAGTTTTTATGGAGATGATCCTGATTTATCTAAAGTCAAAAATGCTGTTAGAAAACTTTTAAAGGTTGCTGATGGTATAGCTCCAAGTGGATTTGGTGAAATAACAGATGATGTTGCAATGATTATCTCACAGGAATGTCAAAAACAGGGAAAAATATCTTCTATTCATGTTGGCGAATCTGAAAATAATCAAATTGATTCATTAAATAAGTTTAATATGACTGAAATTGAAAAAGGGGTTAATGCTGATTTCAGTCAATTGGTTCATTTAACCAATCCAAAAAACAATGATTTAAACTTGGTTTTAAAAGCTAATTCTAATATTGTTTTATGTCCAAGGGCTAATGCCAGTTTAAATGTTGGTGTTGCTCCTTTAAACAAAATGCTTAAATTAGGATTAAAACCATTGATTGGTAGTGATAATGTAATGATTAATTCTCCTAATATGTTAAGAGAATTAGAATTTTGCTTAAAAATAATGTCTGTTTATTATAATGAGTATTTAAATCCTTGTGAATTATTAAAAATGGCAACAACAAATATTTGTGATTTTAAGATTAATAGTGTTGTACAAAAATCACTAATTGAAGAACAAAATTTTGCAGAATTTATAATTTTTAAATCTTTTTCTAAAAATCCTTACCTTAATATATGCAATCGTTGCGAAACGAAAAATATATTATATACAATTAATAAAAAAGTTAGCATATAATATCATGGATATAAATCTATATATTATGGGAGATGTTAATAATGTATAAAAAAATATTAGTCCCAACTGATGGGTCAGAATTCGCAAAAAAAGCTCAACAGCATGCTATGTTTTTAGCTAAGGTTAGTGGGGCAGAATTGGTCGCTGTGAGTGTCACAGAAAATAATTTTGTTAACGGACTTCCATTAGATGATGAAGTATACCAGTTGAATCAAATTTTAAAAGAAAGATCTGAAGAAAATCTAAAAGAATTTGATGAATTAAATAAAGATGATTTAAAGATTACTCATGTGATTAGAGAAGGTTCACCAGCTAAAGTTATTTTAGATGTGGTTAATGATGAAGATATTGATTTAATAGTTATGGGTAGTTCTGGTAAATCTGGTTTCGATAGATTTATTATGGGTAGTGTAGCAGATAAGGTTGTAAATTCAGCTAAATGCGCAGTACTTGTAGTTCATTAATTTAATTTACCATTTTATTATTGTATTTTTTATATAAAGGTGTTTTTTATGTTAGTTAAAAGAACAATGTCTAAAAATGTAGTTAGTGTTTCCGTTCCTGGAAACAGAGAAAAAGTTTTAGACTTGATGAGAAAAGAAAATAAAGCAGTACTTCCTGTTGTTAAAGAAGATACTAATGTTTTAGTAGGATTAGTTACTCGTTCTGATTTAATTAATAATCCTGATGAAGAACAAATTGCAATGTTAATGAGTAGAGAATTAATCAGTGTTAATCCTAGTGATCAGGTAGAAGATGCAGCTCGTAAAATGATTGATAATAATGTTAGAAGAGTTCCTGTTGTAAATGATGATGGAGAATTAGTGGGAATTATTACTTCTTTTGATATTGTATCTAAAGCTTTAGCTAAAATTGATGTTGATGATGCTGTTGAAAATTATATGATTACTACCGTTCCAACAACATGGGAAAAATCTCCTTTAAATGTTGCATTTGAAACCATGAACCAATTTGGTTTAAAATCCATTTTAGCATTGGATGATGATGCTAAATTATCAGGAATTTTAACTGAAACAGATTTCATTTCCGAAATCGAAATTATCTCTGAGAGAAGTGAACACAGTTCTACTGTAGGAACTGAAGGAGATAAATGGTCATGGGACAGTACTTCTGTTTTATATATTGAGAAAAATAGTTTAAAATTCACTGATAAAGTTGTAAGTGATGTTGCAGTAGGCAATGTTGAAGTTGCTAACTCTAAAACTAAAGTCACTGACTGTGCTAAAAAAATGAAATCCTTAAATATTGAACAAATTCCAGTTATTGGTGTTGAAGGGGATTTGGTTGGTATTGTTAGGGCTAGTGATTTAATCAAAGCATTAGTTGAATAATTGTGGTAAGATGGCTGTTAGTCCAGTTTTAGTGATTAAAACAATTGAAGATAGTGTTGTCAGTGTTCGTGTAAGATTATATGATGACTTTTCACAACATGAAATTGTTTTAAATTCCATTCTTACATATTGGTGGGCAAATAATTTGCCTCCAGCTATTAAATTTTTGGAACTTTTGGAATCTGTTATTAAAAGAACAATTAATGAAGTGATGCCTCATAAAAATTTAAATATTAAATATGAGGTTAAAGCAGATTGCGAGTTGGAAAAAGCCAGTTTCATTGATATTAATATTATTGAAGTTGAAGCTGATGAAATTGGATTTAAAATTGATGGCAAACAATTAACTGTTAACGGTCTTTCAAAAAGCACAGAAGATCATAATGATAATGATTTTCTTGAAACTTTCGAAAAAAATATTGAAACTCCAGACATTGTTTTGAAAAAATATAAAGAAATGAAAAAATGAGTTTTGATATTTTATAATTCTCTTTTTATTTTTATTAAAATTTCCATAAAGGCATCTAATGCACTTTCGTAGTCTTTAAAGTTATTTCCACTTATTAATCCATTTTTATTGATTGTAATATTTTTAAAGTTGATTTTTTCATCGATAATTGGAATATTTTCAAACTGTTTTTTTGTTTCTTTGAGGTTTATGCTGTATGGGAGCTGATATGAAAATGAACCTTCCTCGAAGTCTAAGGTTATGTGCTCATCATCATCAATTTCCGATAAATTTAATGCAACTTTATTGAAACCTTGCCTATTTAATTCATCAAGAATTTGTTTATATTTATTGTCATTAAAAATTTCATCAATCTTATCCACTTCACATATACTGAACTCTTTTAAATCTCTAAATTTTACTATTTCACAGTTTGTATTTGCATGAATATAATCTTCACATGCACTAATTTTTTCAACTTTATCAGGAGTAATCTCTGTATCTGTTGGAATTCTTGTAGCAATGCATGTTGTTGATTTAAAATATGGAATATTTTTCAGATTTAAATATTCATGAATTTCCTTTGAAGTTAATTTAGCTTCCATAAGTGGTGTTTTAAAACCCTTGCCATAGGTTATTAAAATACCTGGTCTGTTTAAAATCAAATCACTAATATTGTTTCCATCACAAATAAAATCAAAATCATTTTTATGGGCAATGTTTTCAATTTGAGAATACATTAAATCTCTACAGTAATAACATCTTTTTGAATCGTTTTTACAGAATGTTTCATCTTTATAAAAATCCAAATCAACAATTTCCTGTCTGATGTCAAAGAGATCTGTTAATTTTTGAGTATTTTCTACAAATTTTGTCGGCATCAGATTGTTGTTGATGGTAACAGCTAATGTGTCTTTTGATACTTTAGAAGATAAGTAGGCTATTAATGTAGAGTCTGCACCTCCTGAAAAACCAATAGCAACTTTTTTATCTTTTAAAATATCTTTAACAATATTTATTTTATCTTCAAGATTCATTTTATCACTTGTTTAATGTGTTTGATTAATTCTTTCGCATCTTCTTTTTTAATGTCTTTAGATGTTCGAATATAATTAATTAAATTGTCCTTTTTGGCACTGTCCAAAGTTGATTTGGATAATGTTTGAGCATAATTTCTTTGAGGGTAATATGTTTCTTTGGCAATTTTTAATAATTCATCTTTTTCATTTTCTGTTATGATATTTTCAGCATATGCATTGTTGAAAACATAATCCATATTGATTAATGGTACTGAAAGTGCTTCTAAAGTTTCTGAATCAAGCATTACTGCAACATCATCATCTGAAACAATTTTACCTGTTGCATATTGATTGTAAACATAACCAATTCCATGCATTCCCAAACTGTCAAGTTCTGATGCTCTTAGTGCACCCATACTTGATGCACCGTAAACTTCAATTCCTTTTTTAATAACATTCAGTATTTCTCTGTGACCTACAGCAGAACTTTGATGAAATACTCCGTCTATTATTCCAATAATATCTGGATTTTCTTTTATATCATGATTTAAATCACCACGTTTTATAGGTCTTTTATAAATTACCTCTACGTCCTCTGTGGTGTCTAAAATTTCTCTTGCTTCATCAAATGAAAGTGAAAGTCCTGTGTAAATAATAATTTTGGTCATGGTATCATACTTTTAAAAATCTATACCCTGCTCTTGAAGGGTCAAGTGCAAAAAGTTCCATTTCGGGTATAACAACACGAACAACACTAATGTCTAGTTCTGGACGTGTCAAGTTAGAATATAAAATTTGTTTAATGTCATTTTTTATTAATTCATTTTTAACAATTTCAATATCTTTTGTAATTGATGTTGTTGATTTATTTTCAATATCTGCAAAATCAACTTTTTCTTCTTCTTGTTTAAAGTAATATTTGTTTATCCGTTTCATCCGTTCATATCCGGCTTCTCGTGCAAAATCTGCTCTTACAGTGTCTTCACGTGCGCCATTAATTTGTGTTGCCCTACTTTGTGCAACTTCACTTAATGCTCTAAGGGCTGCAACTTCAGGGTCTAAATGGGTTCCCATACCTAATGTTAAAAGTCCTGCATCTTTAGTTATTGTATCATCTGCTGATGCGGCAATTGTCGGTACTTTAATGTCTGAAGTAAAATCCATTAATTTAATGTTAATTCCATTTGAAGTAAATTTATCAATAATATTATTTAACAATTCATTTTCTATACTATCCAAATCAATCTGTGAGTAGTTTTTATGAGTTAGCTCAAATATACTCCATGCATCTCTTTCAATAACTTCAAATATTCCATGTAATATTGCTTCTTCTAAGATGTTTCCTGAAGCAAGTCCGTTGGTATTTGATTTAAATAAATGGTTAACGCTATTTTCAGTAATATATGGGTGGAAAATAGCATTTGAAGGTATATAATATTCTTTTTTACTTATTAAATCATTACATAAACTCCATTCTAACTTAATTGAATCTAAAGTTTCTTTTTTAAAATCTTTAGGCAAATTAAGAGATTTTGGTGGGATATAATTTCCTTTCTTGGAAATTTCATCAATTGTTGCAACTACACTTGTATCAATATCCTGTTTTTCAGCGGAATATCTTTCAAATGCTTCCATTATTGCTGAAGCTTTGGCATGATCTTTTGTAATTCCTTTACCACCATAAATACTGATGGCACCATCTTCTGCAGTAGGTCTTATGGCTGTAAAAACAGGCATTCCGATTCTGTCCAAATCAGTAATGTCTGCAATTCTAGTTACTCCTGCAATTTTTAATTTATCCTCATTGTTTTCAATAGTTTGCTTTGGAGCAATTACTCTGTGTGTTCCTTTAAAATATTGGATATCTTCGCTCATTTAAACTCCTACAATAATTCTGACCATGTTTTCAACACCAATGGTCATGGATAAATAGGTCATTATACCTGCAACACCTATTGTAACTACCCAAATTCCAATATTCCAATTAAATACTTTTGATCCGTCTAAATTTCCAATTGGCAATAAATTGAATACGGCTAAATAACTGTTAATTGAGTAACCAAGAACACAAACAGTAAATACTATTCTAAGTGTTTCTGATGAAAATGCAGATGTATAAATTAATGATGCAATAATTAAAAAGATTATTGCAAGAATTATATTAACAATAGGGCCTGCAATGGATATTTTTCCATTAATCTCATCAGTTATGTAGTTTGCATAAGTATAAACTGCTCCTGGAGCTGCAAAAACAAATCCAAAAAATGATGTAACAAGTGCAAACAGTAATCCCTGTGGCCATAATTTGAATTCTGCCCAGTATCCATATTTCATTGATACAAATTTATGTCCAAGCTCGTGTAAAATAAAACCAAGCCCAACACCAACCATAACAATTGGTAAAATCTGAATTAAAGCATTAGTATCTCTTCTTGCATATAATATTGCAAAACAAAGTGAAATAAAGAAAAATGCAATTAATAAATCTCTTACTTCGTTACTTGTAAATTTAATCATAATGTTAAAATATCTATCTTGACTTTAATAAAACTTTCTTTTGTCAATTAAATCATAGGGTTTTCCGTTGTACTTATTTTTTTATATTATGTTTAACTAATGACTTATTATGAACATACATGTAAACAATATTTTGTCTGATTTGCAAAAAGATGATATTCATGCATATTTACTGACTCAATTTACAAATGTGGAATATCTTTCAGGTTATAAACCAACCAGTTTTGCATTTTGCTTTATTAAAGAAAATCCATTAATTTATGTATCCTCAATGGATATGGAAATAGCTAAGAATAATTCTTCAATAGAAATTAAAGAATATAAATCTTTCAGTGATATAATCGATGATTTAAAAGGTGAAGGTATTAAAAAATTAGCTATTGAGCCGACTTTACCTTTCAGTACTTATGAAAAATTCAAAAATGATTTTGAAATTTCATCCAAAACATATATTGATAAACAAAGAATGATTAAAACATCCGGTGAAATTAAAAAAATTGAAAAAGCCACAAATATTGCTCAAAAATCATTTTTACAATTGGATATTTTAAACAACAGAAATTCTGAAAAAGAAATAGCCTTTGACCTTGTAAGATATATGATTGAAAATGGTGCATCAAAAGAGTCTTTTGACACTATTGTTGCAAGTGGACCGTCATCCAGTCTTCCTCATGCAGTGCCTCAGGATAAAAAATTAGACCAACCGATATTAATTGATTGGGGATGTATTTATGAGGGGTATTGTTCTGATAATACTCGAACAATTGTATACACTGAAAAACAACAGGAAATTTGGGATATTGTTGCTGAAGCACATGATAAAGCTATAAATGCTATTAAACTCGGAATTAAATGTTGTGAAGTTGATAAAGTTGCAAGAGATATTATAACAGAATATGGTTATGGGGATAAATTTATTCACTCAACAGGTCATAGTTTAGGTTTGGATATTCATGAAAGTCCAGGATTTTCTACAAAAGATAATACTATAATTGATAAAGGCATGGTTATAACTGTGGAGCCTGGAATTTATTTGGAAGGTGAATTTGGAGTGCGTCTTGAAGATACAGTAGCTATATCAAATCGTGGCAGAATAATAGGTAATTTGCCATTAAAATTATAGTTAATTTTTAATATGTTTGAATGAAAATGTTTTCAAATTTGTAAATTAAAAGCTTTAGTAACATATTTCTGTTAAATTGAAAATTATTTAAATGTTTAAAAATAAAGTATATGTGTGAAAATTTATGCCATTGAGAATTATAAAAACTGTTTGGGATTATTGTAGTTATAATAAAAAATTTTTATTATTTATTTTAGTTATTTTATTAATTTTTGGACTCTTACAGGATTTTTTTATAGAAAATTATGGGGATACAGTAGGATTTTTAGCCCAGACATTTTTTTCAATTATTCTGATTGGATATGGGTTAGTTATTACTAGGGATATAATTAATCATGGTATTAGATTACCTAAAATTATTATTAAAGATGTTTTACTTTTTGGAATTAAAGGATATCTTGTATTCGTGCCTTATTTATTTGTTCAAGGATTTTTGTTAAGTTATATTTCAGACCCTTTAAATCTTCCAGATTTTGATTTAAAAGATATGTTGCTGAATTTACCAAAAACAATACATGTTTTATATTCAAATAATCCTGTCAATGCAGTGGTTTTTGTTATTTTAGGATTGATTATATTTTATGTTACAATGTTTTTTGCAGAAATTGCATTGGCCAGATTGGCGGATAGTAAAAAAATTTTATCTGCTTTTGATTTTAAAACAATTAAAAAAGATATTGACTGCAGGGTTTGGAATTGTTTAATCCAATTTTAAATACTATGTCTGAGATATTTTTTGGATTATTAGTTTTTGTAACTCAATTTTTAGGTATTGGCGTAGTTTTTCGTGAAATTAAGGATGTTGGCTCAAGAAAAAATATTGAAGTTAAAGATGCTTAGTGAAGTATCAAAAAAATATATTGTTAATTAAATGAGGTATATATTTCCAATGGATTTAATCTTAAAATAAGGTTGGAGATATAATTTATTTACATGCATAATCATGATATTGTAAAATTAAATTGTTTTAATGTATTAAAATTGATTTAAGCTGAAACCATTCATTTATATGATAGAATATACTATATTAATCTATG
>CADAAJ010000026.1 GCA_902785855.1 uncultured Methanobrevibacter sp.
ATTTTACCCATAAGACGTCTTTGAACAGCGTCTGGTTTCATCATTACAAAACTTTTTTGAATCATTCTTTAACCCATTTAACTTTTCTTGGAACTCTTCCGAGTTTAATCATATTTTTTTCGCATTTACTGCTACAAAAGAAATAAATTGAACCATCTTTTTTAATGTACATTTTTCCTGTACCTTCTTCTATTTCTTTATTACAGAATGAACAAGTTCTCATGCTCTTACACCTTCTTAAGGAGTTCTAATTTCTTTAGCTTCTCTAATTGTATCAAGTAACATTAAAATGTCGCCTTCTCTTACAGGACCCATAATGTTTCTTGTTAAAATTCTTCCTTTATCTCTACCATCGAGGATTCTGCATTTAATTTGCATTACCTCACCAGTCATACCAGTTCTTTTTAAAACTTCAATGACTTCAGCAGGAGTTCCTTCTTCCATGTTAATCACCGTAAAAATCCTTAAAAGAATTTAATTATTCTTTTAATTCAGCAACTTTTTCTACGATTTCACTAACAGCAGCTTCAGCATCACCAGCATCTACAATACATGCAGAAGCAGTTCCAACAGTTAAACCAGCAGCAACACCTACTTGTTCTTTAGTAGGTAAGTATACGTAAGGAATTTCTTTTTCATCAGCTAAAACAGGAATGTGTGCAACAATTTCAGCAGGATCAACATCTTCTGCAATAACAACTAATGCTGCATCTCCTCTTTCAATAAATTTAGTTACTTCATTAGTACCTTTTGCTACTTTACCAGTAGTGTATGCGGTTTCTAATGCTTCTTCAGCTTGTTTAGCTAATTCTTCAGGTGTGTCAAATTTTACATAAATGTTTGCCATAATATATACCTCCTTTTTCATCTGGCTATGCCATCCATCGGCAGATATTATAATTCATTTTGAATCATAATATAATGTAATTATATATAGTTATATTATTTTTTAACTATAGAAATTACTCAAATTATTCAAATAAAGAATAATTTAATATAGTTTTTAATAATACTAATTCTTGAATAATTCATATATCACTAAATATAATCCCATAAGAAAAAAAAGAGGGATTAAACTTTCAATACAAATACTTCTGAATTTCATATAATTTTTAGCAAAACTAAAAATAAAAATTTAGTAATTAATGAAATAATTCTAGAGAACTAGACAATATAAATTATGTTTGCATAGTATATAAATGTTTTCCAAAAAATGGCATAATTGTAAAAGAAAAAGAAATTTAAAGTTAATTATTACTTTTGATTTATGAGTTTTTAAATTGTTCGGTTTTTAATGAGTTTATACAAGTTTTATAATTTTAATCATACAAAATTCTTCAAATTCATTTTCAATTTTTTTAATAAAAAATTATAATTACAATTTCAATGTTTTCATCCAAATTACATATTTACAACAATTTATCCAATGTTCACATTTTTCCAATTTTAACTATATTTCACTATAAAGTTATATTAAAATTAAAACATACATCATAAATAGTTAAAAATATGAGGCAAAAAATCATGAAGTACAAAAAAAGTATAATACTATTAATGCTGGTAATTTTTTTCCTATCAATTGCCAGTGTATGCGCAAGTGATAGCAATAACACAGCATTATCAAATGTTGATAAACAACCAACAGTCACATCAACTGAAAAAATTACTGACATTTATGAAAGTAAATCGGAAAATTCAGCATCTGATGAATCACAGATTTTAAGTTCATCAAAAAGCAATGAAAGACTCGGTGATAGTACAACTGTTACAAACCACACTTTTGAAGCTATTCGAAGTGCAATTGATGAAGGTAACAATATCATTTATCTCGAACCAGGCACATATACCGGAAAATCAATTAATATGGACGGAAAAAACAATATCACCATTATTGGAAATTCTACAATACTGGATGCAGAGGGTAAAGATCAAATATTATTTATATTCAGATCAAATGACATAAAATTACAAGGCATTACATTCGCAAATGGGAATAACGAAAGTGGTGGAGCAATAATGGGACTTGAACTTGAAAACCTACAAATAATAAACTGTATATTCACAAATAACACTGCAAGTACTGGTGGTGGAGCTATAGCATTGGCAATGTGTCCGGGCGGACAAATCATAAATACCACCTTCACAAACAACAAAGCGGATTCATGTGGAGCAATAGTTATTGATTTTTCCAATAACATAATAATAGAAGGTAATATTTTTAAAAACAACAGTGCAAATTCTTTAGGTATAATAAATGCAGATGATAGTAACGGACAAATTACATCCAACATCTTTATAAACAACAGTGTTGAGTCTATTATAGACATTGGAGGATCTTCTAGTGACTATATAACCATCAACAACAACATTTTCCTAAACAACAATGGAATTCCTATAAAATTTGTAGCACCAGATTCCAATGCTGACTACAATTGGTTTGGGCACGATCAAAGCAATTATAAAGACAATCCAGATATACAATTCTGCACCAAATGGCTCTTTTTAAATACAACAGCAATTCCAAACACAATAACCTTATCAGACACATCCAATATAACATTTGAAATATTTTCATATGATTCACAAAATAATTATACAACTGTATATGATAAAAATCTCCTGAAAGATATTAGTATGACCATCACTGCAACAAATGGTAATGTCAGTTCATCTACTGCAAAATTTGGAGATATCATCAAATTTACTGCAACTAAAGCTGGAACTGCCAGTGTTAAAGCATCAATAGATAATGCCACCTACACTATTAATTTAAAAGTCAATAAAGGATCACCAAATCTCTCAATTGTTGATGCTGAAGTTCCATATGCAGAAAATATAACCCTTACACTGAATTACAATTCAGAAGCAACAGGTAAAGTAAATATAACTCTTAAAGGGAAAAAACACAACCTAACCTTTAAAGACATAACTCTAAACTCCACATTAAAACTTGAAAATGTTCTTCCGGACGAATACAATATAACTGTTACCTATTCAGGAGATAAATCCTTTTTAAATGCAACAGCATCTGGGAAATTAACTGTGCTGAAAATAGATTCTAATATCAATGTAGAATCACACGACATAAATGTCACAGAAAGCGACGGTGTAATGTTTACAATCACATTACCTAAAGATGCAACAGGAAACCTTAAAATAAGTAATGGTGAAACAATTGATGTGGTTAAAAAAGGAAAAGTGGAAAAAGGAAAACTTGTGATTAAAATCAAAAACAACGAATATCCTGTTGGAAAATATAATTGGACATTCAACTACATTGGAGATGACATCTACAAAAACTCAACCGAACAGGCAACATCCAACATTCTAATCGTACAAACTGAAATTGAGATAAGTAACTCTACTCTTGATTTGAAAGTACTTCATAATGTGTCTTCTGGTGCTACTTTAAATCCTGCTAAAGCAGGAAATTTAACTTACACTTCAAGCAATTCCAGTGTTGTTATTATTAATAAAGGTATGATTATTCCTATTGCACAAGGAAAGGCAATTATTACAGTTTCTTTTGATGGTAATGATAAATATGCAGCTGCTGAGAATAAAACTATTTCAGTTACTGTTAGTATGAATGATGCTAGAGTCTATGTTGACAATACTACTTTAAATTTAAAAATTGATGATACTTATTCCATTAATGCTACCACAGTTCCTCAAATTTTAAAACTGATAAATATTACTTATATTTCCAGTAATGTATCTGTTGTGAGTGTTGATAAAAATGGTATTGTTAGAGCTATTTGTGAAGGTAATGCTACCATTACTGTTATTGTTGGCGATGATCATGTATTTGCTAAAAATTCAACTGAAATATTTGTTAGTGTAAGTAAATTACCTACCAAAATTGAAGCCTCAACAGTTACAACAGCATATAATACTGATAACTACTTAACTGTCAATGTGAAAGATATTAACGGCAAACCAGTCAGTGGAGTTGATGTAACTGTTGATTTAAATGGTGTTAAAACATACACTACTGACAATAATGGTCAAATTATGGTACCAACAAAAAATTTAGTTCCTAAAACATATACTACCCAAATAACATTCAATGGAAATAGTAAATATATTAAATCTACTAACGCTGTTGAAGTTGTTGTTATAAAAGCAACTCCTAAATTAACTGCTAAAAATAAAAAGTTCAAGAAAACCAAAAAAATTAAAAAATATCCAATTATCTTAAAAACCAATACAAATAAAGCAATGCAGAAAGTTAAGGTTACTTTAAAAATAAAAGGTCAAAAAACTATCACAGCAAAAACCAACAGCAAAGGAAAAGCAATATTTAAAATCAAAAAATTGACCAAAAAAGGAAAATACAAAGCAGCAGTTAAATTTAAAGGAAATAAATACTATAACAAGGTAAGTAAAAAAGTTAAAATAATACTCAAGTAACTTGCTTCGGCAGTTACTTCTCTTTTTTTTATTTTTTCACATAATATTTAATTATATTCCAAAATAATACAAAAATAGTTTTTTAAATAAAATTAATTGAAAAAAATAGACATAAAAATAGTAAAATAAAAAAATTGTAAAAGCGATAGTAATAAAATTACTATCTGAGAATTAACAAATCTATTTGATTGCTAATTTAACATCTTCTGCTTTTACAGTTTTTCTACCAGCGTGACGTGCAAAGTTTACTGCTTTTTGAGCAATTTCGTTACCGCAGTCTTCGATTGCTTCGGTTAATGCGATTTTTGCATCATCACTTACTCTTTGAGCACCTGCATTTTTGAGTATTCTTCCTACAGGAGCAATTGGTAATTCACTCATATTATACACCTCATTTAGTTTGTTAATAATAATTATAATTTGCTTATATATAAATATATTGGTATTTTATGGGTAATTTTCAATAATTTCAACAAAAATTACTAAATTATAATAACATGAATTGGGATTTTAATATCTTTAAAAATATTTTTCATATAATACTTGAAACAAAAAAAGTGAAAAAAATGTTTTGATATAAACGAATTAAAAGAAAAAAATATTAAAAATAAGAAATTAAAGAAAAATTTATTTTTTCATCAAAATTTTTCTTAAGGTATCAATATCCGCATCAACCTCTTTAGGTTGAGTACATGCATCAATAGCAGTATTAGGATCTTTAAGTAAATGTCCTGTAACAACACAGGTAATTGTTTCACCTTTATCAACAACACCTGCATCAACAAGTTTTTTAAGACCCGCAATTGAAGCTGCAGATGCTGGTTCAACACCAATACCCTCAGTTCTTGCAAGTAATTTTTGAGCATCCAATATTTCCTCATCTGTTACTGTTTCACAATAACCATTTGAATCATAAATTGCATTCAATGCTTTAATATCACTAACTGGTGCTCCTATACGTATAGCAGTAGCAATTGTTTCAGGATTTTCTACAGGTACAACTCTTCTCTCACCTTTTTCAAATGCATTAGCAACAGGACAAGCACCTTCAGCCTGAATACCTGTCATCATAGGTAAGTCTTTAATAAATCCTGCATTATAAAATTCACTTACACCTTTCCAGATAGCTGAAATATTTCCTGCATTTCCAACAGGCAATATTATTCTGTCCGGAGCTTGCCAACCTAAATCTCTGACAATTTCATAACCTATAGTCTTTTGTCCTTCTAACCTGTAAGGATTAATAGAATTTAATAAATAAAGATGTTTTTCTAAAGCAAGAGCAGTCATAGCTTCAAGAGCTTCATCGAAGTTTCCGTTAATAGACATTACTTCAGCACCATGAAACATCGCTTGAGCTAGTTTTCCTAAAGCCACTTTTCCAGAAGGTAAAAATACAATACAACGTAGTCCTGCACGTGCTGCATAAGCTGAAAGTGATGCAGAAGTATTACCTGTAGAAGCACATCCTACAGTATGAACACCAAGTTCCATAGCTTTTGTCATACCAACTGTCATTCCACGATCTTTAAAACTTCCAGTAGGATTGGAACCTTCTACTTTAACATATAAATTAACTCCAAGTTCCTTTCCTAATTTATCACACTTACAAAATGGAGTTCCACCTTCATCAAGAGACACTATTTTATTTTCATCAACTGGAATACATTCTTTAAATTTCCATAATGTATCTCTTCTTCCATCAAATATATCTTTAGAAACATCAATTTCATTAACAAGTTCCAAAACGGATCCACACTTTTCACAGGTGTAAATCACTTCATCATCATCGTATTCTTCTCCACATGAAACACATCTAATCATAAAATCACACTTATTATTTTTTAACTATAAAATATATAAAAGTTAACTTAAAACAGACATTATATAATTAGCAATGTGAATTGTAAAATAAACTTCAATTATACCTGCAATTGCCATTAGCACTGCAGATATGGCAAACAAAATAACTGCCTGTTTTAATTTAGAAAAATTTAAGCTAACAGATATTTTTAATTTATTTATTATTGAATTATTTTCCTGAAATAGGAATGTTTTAAGGAATTTATATAAAAAATTAAATAATATAAAACCTGCTGCAGTTGCTAAAATACATGAGGTAAATTCAAAAATTCCATGAGGAATTATTAACAAAAGTACAACAAGCAGATTATCTGCACTTGCTACATAATATCCAACAAAAAATCCGTTAAATCCCAATATTACAGCTGAAAAACAAAAAGCAATTCCAAAAATAAACATTCTAGATGCAATTGATATATTGTTAAAAAATACATCTTCAAATGTTAGTTTAACAACACCGGTTTGGACTTTATTTGTTAAATCTTCAACAACAGGGTTAAAATAATGATAGAGGTAAGGTTGAAAAATATAACCTAAAAAAATTGAAATCAATAAAATAGCTGTTGAAATAAGAATTATAAATTTATTTTCACTGAATGCTATTTTAATTTCATTTTTAAAAGTATTAAACATTATATCAATATTTTAGCAATTTCAGATGCTTCAATTTGTTTTTCTTTTAAATCATCCATGAATTTTTCCATTAATTCTGCAGTTCTCATTTTACAGTCACCACATCTTAATGTACCATTCAAACAGTCAGTTCTGATTTTTTCAAGTTCTTTATCATCATCAATGAAATGATACAATAACATTTCATAGATTACACATTTATCAACTTCACCGCCTAATTCTTCCTGTTCTTTAAGACTTTCTCTTCCACCTGTTTTAGCAGATTTAACTTTTTTAACTGCTGTTTTAGTATCATCATTTAGATAAATAGCTGTATTAGGTTTTGAACTGCTCATTTTATCTCCAGTTAAACCTGTTAAAAACCTGTGATATGTTGAAGCAGGAGTTATAAATCCTAAATCTTCATTTAATTTATGCGCAATATCTCTTGTTAGTCTAATATGTGGGTCCTGGTCTATTCCTACAGGTACAACAACCTTTTTTGGTCCTCCAAATTCATCAATTTGAGGAAGCAATATATCTGCTACCTGCATTAATGGTGCCTGAATATGAGCTATGTTAGTTGAATTTTTAAATCCATAAATTGCTTTTAGTTGACTGAAATTAGTTTTACTAGCTGCTTTAAATGCTAAGTCTTGTAATAATTTATTTTGTGATTGAAGATAAACATTAACATTATCTTTTTCTAAATCAAGCCCTAAAGCAATCCAATTAGTTAAATATTCATTTACTGCAATTTCTCTTCCTTTTTCAAAGCTCATTCCTCTTGCTGCATAAGATTCCAAATCTGCAATTGGAAGGGAAAGCATTGCACCTTTTTCCTGATACCATTTAAGTTGATCTACAATCATTTTATGACCAATATGCATTTGTCCACTAGGCATCATACCAGTTACAACAGCAAAATCTTTGTTTTGATTAATTAAATTATTAATTTCATTAAATTCCCTGTGTCCAAATACAACTCCCCTTTTCATTAGTCTTTGAGGATTTTTAATACTGTCAAGAATATCTGAAACTTTTGCAATACCAAACTTATTAACTAATTTTTCATAATCAAGGCTAAATGATGCCCATGGATCAATTAAATCTGCCATATTATCACCAACAATAATGTTAAATTAAATACATAATCAAAATAATTATAATAAATATATTATACTATCAAAATATTAAAGGTTTCTTTAATTTAAATTAAGGTCTTGTCCATTCAATATTATAGTATGTAATATCAAAGTCATCATCCACAATAGCTAAAAGAAGTTTCTTGTTTACACCATGAGAAACCCTTACATAACTTGCAAAATCTAACGCATTAATATCATAATTTTCAAAAATAATTTTAACCAGATAATCAGAATGTCCCTGACCAGGAGACCTTCCACGATCATATAATCTGAATTCAGAACCATATTTAAATCCTGTTTTAATGACAAATCCACGATCTTTTAAATCTCGATAAACAACATATTTGCTGTAAATCTCTTCTTCTTTTAAAAGATCTATTAAATATCCTATACTGCATACTACATCATCTTCATAAATATCAAGACGGCCTTTTTCAGATAAATAACAGGCTTCCATTAAAGAAAGATTTAAACAATCAGCTTCAATTTTACCAAATTTACTTTTTTCATGTAAAGCAATGGGTTTTTTACTGCCTTCTTCAATTTTAACAGATACTATACCATTTGATAAATTTCCACGCATTAAAACACCAAAAAAAAGTTAAACTCTAATGAAAATATTATGAGCCATATCTGACGGAATATTTAATTCATTATCATCAATAGTAACCAGGTAATGATTACCTACACGATTTTCATTATATTCATATTTAAGAGTTAATCCTATTTTAATACCCATATCTGAAATATCATCTAAAAGTTCATTATTTCCACGAATAAATGAAATTATTCCTTCAGCATCTGAATTTAATTCTGAAATAGATAATAAATTGAATTTCCTATTAATAATTTGGTCAAAATCTTTTTGAGAATAACATTGTTTACAACTATCAAAATCAAAATCGCATGCAGGAATTATATTTTCATCAGGACATAAATCAGGATTATGCAACATAGTACATAATGCTCTTTCAGCTTCATCAGATAAAGTATGTTCCATTTCACAAGCCTGTTCATGAACATTTTCTTCTTTGATTTTTAAAACATCAGTTAAGAATTTTTCCAAAATTCTATGTTTTCTTGTCATTTTCTGAGCAATTTTCATTCCAGAATCAGTTAAAGTTGCGCCTTTATATGGAGTGTAAACAATATAACCTAAATTTTCCAATTTTTTAAGCATTTGAGTAACACTGCCCGGTGCAATACATAAATCTTTTGATAATTTAGTTGTAGAAACCTGTTCTCCATTACTTCCATTACGGTAGAGAACTTCTAAGTATTCTTCAATATTTTCACTAATTTTACCCTCAGACATTAAATTCACCTAAATGAGTAATTATTTTATAGATATATTACTGAGAGTATAAAAAATTTTTGATTGACCTAAAAAAAATAAAAAAAAGAAATAATTAGTTAGAAGGAAAGAGCGGAATAAATTCCGTGACGAGTATATGAACTAGTATACCAACTAACTATATTTCCAAGAGAATTCCTTGAACTTGAAGCATCAGCAACAAGCCATTTACCATCAACTAAAACTTGAGCCCATACGTGACCATAAGTACTTCCACTACTTGTGAATTTACATGTTCCGTGCACATATCTAGCTGCAAGCCCAGCAGTTCTAAACATAGCGATTACTAAGTGTGCTTGATCAACACAGTTTCCAGTACCTGCAGATAATGTACCTGAAGCACCATATCTTGTGTTGTAATAGAATGTATATGAAATTTTATTTCTAACAAAGTCAAATATTGCAGTTGCTTTTTCTAAATCAGTGGTTAAACCACTTGTTAATTCATTAACTTTTGCTTTAATTGCAGAAGCACCTACTTGACAATTTT
Organism: uncultured Methanobrevibacter sp.; assembly: GCA_902785855.1. Classification (GTDB taxonomy): domain Archaea; phylum Methanobacteriota; class Methanobacteria; order Methanobacteriales; family Methanobacteriaceae; genus Methanocatella. Next base: position 9,881 of record CADAAJ010000026.1, read on the forward strand.
TTGTTGAAACCAAATAACCGGATACATCACTAACAGTATTCACTTCATTTAAACCAGTACCGGTGATTGAAATAGAAGAACTACTGCCCCCAGCTGATGAACTAATAGACACATAATTAGGTAAAGTATTACCATTATCACCATACCATGCTAAAATACGGGCAAATGCATCAATTAATTCAGTATACCTAATCTTACCAACATCAGATGATGCGTAATTAGGGGCTTGATTATTACTATTAATATAATTAGCAACATTATTAGCTACAGTCAAAAATCCAGATGTAAATAAATTGGAACTAATTGAATCTCCTGAAGGAGAAACTGGATCTGAAACACCAGAAATTACACTAACAGGATTTAAATTTGAGTTACCAATTTGAGATATAGCCTGACTCATTACATATAAAAATTCAGGCATAGTAAATGTAAGTCCACCTGCACTAACTGTAGATGGTAACTTCTTATTGGTTGAATAATATGTTTTTAAACTTTTAGCACCAGTCAATATATCACTGATTGATATTGTTGTACCTGAAGTAATTGTTGAGGACGGACTTGGAGTTGGTGTAGATGAAGAAGATGAAGATTTAAACTGAGTATAATCAACAAAGTTTGTTAATCCCCATCTAAATATAATAGCTCCACTTGCTCCACCACCAATAGCTGCTTTAACATCACCAGTTATTTCTGAGAGAGATAATTTAGCTGTATTACTATCAGATACATAACCTTGTAAACCAGACCATACTTTTGCACCTTTTGAATTATCAACAAACCATTTTGTAGTTGATTTAATCCAACTTGTGCCAGAGTTATAATTACCTTTATAAATCATAGGTACAACAGCATCAAAGTATTTACTAAATACTGAATAATCTTGACCATAATAATATTTGTTATCTGTTGTTTCAGGCATCATAGCTGCTGAAAGAATTAAATCAGAATTAACAGCACGAATTGCAGTAGTAACATCTTTTACAAAGTTACTTACAGCTTCAGTACCTCCGCTTGTTTTATAAGCAGTTCCAGGATATCTGATATAATCAAAGTGAATACCAGAAACTCCTTTAATTTTTGCATATCCAACAGCTTCATTGATTTTATCTGAAATAAACTTAGATCCTGCTGTAGCCGGATTTACCCAACCACCATTATAAAATGTTTGCATCCAAATATGTACTCTGATACCTAAAGCATTAGCACTACTAATCCATGATTCTACTTTAGACTGACCATGAACAGATAATGCATAATAGTTTAAGAAGATATCTGAAGTACCTTTAGAAGCCAAAGTATTTAAATTGACATTAAGCATGTCACCACCAAATAACCAATATCCAAATCCGGATGAACCTGAAACTGGTTTTACAGCTTCTTGGACAACAATTTGAGTAGACCCAGTTTTTGCAGAAATCTTAGATTCTTTATCAATAGAATATCCAACAGTATAAGTTCCTAAATCTAAATTAAATGGAAGAGAAACAAGACCTTTACTATCTGTAGTTTTAACATGAGTTTCACCGTTTAATGTAAAGACAATATTTCTACCTTGTAAAGGAACACTACCTGAACTAACAGCTAATTTAAAAGTGTTTGAACCTGGATTATATGAAGTTCCACTTTTAACAGTGAAAGTAGGAGTACTTGATGACAATATTTCAACAATATTGCTTGCACTAGATGCTTTATAATATGTAGTTCCACCAAAGGAATATTTAACTGTGTAAACACCAGCACTTAAGTCAGGTAATTTGAGTTTTGCAATACCTTTACTGTTAGTACTTCTTGAATAAGTTTTACCATTAATAGTAAACTTAATAACTTTACCGGAACTTGGAGCATAACCTAATGCATTAAGTAATCTTACTTTAATTTTTTTGGAATCACTTTTAAGGAAACTATATTTCTTATTTACAATAGAAGATTTGACTCTATTATAAACTTTAATTGAATTGGTTTTAGTTAAACCATCCTTATTGTAAGAAACAATAGTATATTTTCCTTTTTTAAGATTCTTTAAAGATAATCCAGCAACACCTTTAGCATTTGTTTTAACTTTATATTTTTTACCATTAAGCTTGAATTTAATGGTTTTTTTAGCTAAAACACTTCCATCACTTTTGTAAAATGTTGCATAAAAATTATTACTGTCTGTGTAAACTTTTTTTACATTACTTGCAGTAATTGTAGATAATATTATAAAATTTGTTGACAATGCAAAGCCTGTAACAGGATTAGTTGCAACAATTTTGTATGTTCCCGGGTTTAAATTAACACTTAATGAAACAGCACCATTTGCATCTGTTGTTTGAGTGTAATCTTTACCGTTGACATTAATAGTAACCGGAGTATTAGATAAAGGATTACCATTTATATCAAAAAATGTTGCAGTGTACGGTGCACTGCCTTTATAATATTTAGTAACATCATTAGCAATGACAGTTTTTGGCAAATCAATAGTTGATAGCTTGTCACTAGCTAAAACGTTACTACCCTCTATGTTAGTTGATAAAGTATTTGAATTTTCAGATCCTAAAACTTCTTCACTTGATAGAGAAAGTTTAGATGCATCATTATCAACATTTGAATCATCAGATACAGAATTCAATGATGAATCAGTATCACTCGCCAAAGGGACTGAAACATCCGATGAATCATCTACTAAGCTAGTAGTATATGAATCTGTAACATTTATTTCACTTGCAGATATTGCACTAACTGATAAAATAGCAGTAAATGCTAAAATCAATGCAAATAATAATTGTTTGTTCAAAATAATTTACCTCCATAACAAAATTTTTAAACATCCATGAGACCTAAATCTCACTTCACCAATATATATTACAAATGTCTTATATAAATCTTTTTATTTACAAAATCATATTAAATGAGTTTATTTTTTAAAAATAATATTAAAAATTAATGAAAATAAACAAATAACTAAAGATATGCTTAGATTTAGCTATGATAAGTTAGCAATATATGAAAGTAGATTTAAAATAACTTAAGTATAGAATAATCAAAACATTTAGAGCAATAAGTATAATATAAAATAACATATAATTAAAAGTTATTTAATAAAAAAAATTAGATTTAATAGTAATTAGAATAAAAAACAACTCATATAATTAAGTAATTAAAAAAATAAGAATGAAAAATAGAAAAAAGAAAAATAATGTAGAAAATTATCTACATTACATCATTGGAGGCATTCCGCCCATACCACCCGGTGGCATTGGAGGCATACCACTTGCATCATTACCTGAATCATCAGGACCAGTAGATTCTAAAGCGTTACTTGCTGCAATCATATCATCAATACGTAAAATCATTTCTGCAGCTTCACCAGCAGCTTGGAATGCTTGGATTTTAACTCTTAAAGGTTCAATAACTCCAGCATCTTTCATATCAACTACTTTACCTGAGAATACATTAATACCAATGAATTTAGATTTTTCATGAGCAGCTTTTAAATCAGCAATTAAATTAATAGTATCTAAACCTGCATTTTCAATTAAAGTTCTTGGAATAACTTCTAAAGCTTCAGCATATTTTAAAATAGCTAATTGTTCTCTTCCATTTACAGATTCACCATAATCTCTTAATTGTTTTACTAAATCAATTTCGCAAGCTCCTCCACCAATAAGAACTTTACCTTCTTCAATAGTTGCAGCAACAACACCTAAAGCATCATCCAATGCTCTTGCAATTTGTTCTGTAACATAACGTGTACTACCTCTAAGTACAATAGAAGAAGCTTTTGGATTTTCACATTCTTCAATGAAAGTTAACTCATGATCAAATACTTTATCAAGATAAACATGACCAGCATTACCTAATTTATCAGCAGTTAAATCTTCAATATCAGTTACAAGTTTAGCACCAGTAGCTTTTTCAATTCTTTCCATGTCAGATTTTTTAACTCTTTTATAAGCCATAATTCCTGCTTTTTTCAAGTAATGTTCTGCCATATCGTCAATACCTTTTTGACAGAATAATACATTAGCACCTGACTCAACAATTTTATCAACTAATCCTTTAAGCATTTCTTCTTCATTTTTAAGGAAAGCTTCAAACTGATCAGGACTGGTTATATCAATTTTAGTATCAGTATTAATATCTTTTAATTCAATAGGATATTTCATAATTGCAATTTTAGCATTTTCAATTTCTTTAGGCATATTTTTAGAAAGAGGTGCTTTGTCAATTACAATACCTTCAGCTAAAAATGAATCTTCAACAGAATCTCCGGAGATTCTTTGAATATTAATATTATCAATATCTGATTTGCCGTCTTCTTCAATTCTTAAAGCAGCCTTTACAACTAAATCAGCTAAATGTTCTTTAGCGTAATCTGAACCTTTACCACTCATTGCAGTAACTGCTACTTTTTTAAGAGTTTCTTCATCAGCAGCATCAATTGAAATACTGTTTAAAATTTCAATTGCTTTTGCAGTAGCATTTCTAAATCCTTTAACAACAACAGATGTTGCAATACCTTCATCTAATAATTCTTCAGCTTTGGATAATAATTCACCAGCTATTACAACAACAGAAGTAGTTCCATCTCCAACAATTTCTTCTTGTTTTTTAGCAGTTTCTACAAGCATTCTAGCTGCAGGTTGGTTAATTTCCATTTCTCTCATAATGGTTGCACCATCATTAGTAACAGTGACATCACCCATTGAATTAACTAACATTTTATCCATACCTTTAGGACCTAAAGTAGTTCTTACAATACCAGATAATACTTTAGCTGCAGTGATATTCATTCTTAAAGCATCTCTTTTAGAATATCTTTCAGTCCCTTCAGGAAGAATAAATATTGGTTGATTTGCCATTTAATAATCACCTTCAAATTTTTTTAAAAAATAATATAAAAATAAGCTTTTTATATATTAATAATATTAGTTATCCGATATATAAAAACATTACCCAAATAGCAAAATCAATTAAAATACATTTAGAGGTAAAAATTAAATAAGTTAATAAACTAAGTATCAAAATAAATAAGTAAAAAAATAGTTAAAAGAGAAAAGAATTTCTCTTTAATTTTTGATTTTAATTTTTTTAGCAATTGAATTAACTGAAGTATAACCATTATCAACATGATTATATGTTATTTTAATTTTATATTTTTTACCTACTTTTAATTTAGATAAAACTTTTTTATTAATGGTTATTTTAGCAATTCCTTTTTTGTTGGTTTTTGCTTTGTATGTTTTACCTTTAAATTTAAATGTAATTATTTCACCAACAATTGGTTTACCGGTGCTCAATTTTAGGCTTGCTGAATATTTGAATTTATTAGCTGACTTTTTAACTTTAACAGATTTAGCTTTTAAGGTTTGTCTGACAACAATCTTATTGATCTTGTAGTCATTCCATTCAGCAGTTATAGTATAAGTTTTCGGATTTAATCTGATTTTAAGCACTGCATAACCATCTTTATCAGTAACTACATCATAACTTACACCATTAACTGTTATTGTTACTGTTACACCAGCAATAGGTTGTCCGTCATCACCATAAGCCCTTACACTATAATAAGTTCCATCACAGAAATCCATTACAATATCTTTATTTTCCTGCAGTCTTTCAACAATATTAATTTTGTGATTTGTAATTTCACCAGAAACAGGATTTATTAATTGAATTGTATGATTTCCAACAGACAATGTTGTAGTATTCAAATATGCAACACCATCTTCATTAGTTGTCATATTATATCTGATACCATCAACAATCATTGAAACATTTGTATTGTTGAGTTTATTACCAAATTCATCAATAAATACTGCTACATAATCATATGATGAGTTATATCCTCTGTTTATATCATTTGAAATAATTGTAGTTGGAACAACTACTTTAAATAACGCTGAATCATTAGATGCATATGCATTATCTGTTTCCAAATTATAAATTGATATATTATATAATCCAGTAGTTAAATTACCAATACTAAATACATACTCTTTAAAATCAGAATTATTGTAAACAACTGTTCCATTAACATCCATAACAATTATATTAATTATGGTTGGAGCTAAAACATCAAATTTAACAGTGACATTTTGAGTATTTAAAATACCATCAGTAATTGAAGTGATGTTAACTTTTGAGTATGATTTAACAATAGAAAATAAAGCAGTAGCATTAGATGGATTATAATTCATGCTTTCATTGTTAAATACAGTAATATTGTAAAATCCAACACTTAAATCATTTATAACTATTTTATTTGTTGAAGTATTTCCAGATAAAACAAATTCACCTGTTAAAGTAGTAACTGTGTAAAATACAACTGTTCTGTTAATTACATTTATTGTAATAATAGCTGGATCAATTTTATGGAAACCATCAGTAACATTTACAATAGTTATTTCAGAATTAGCCTTATAAACGCTGAAGAATTTAGAATCACAAGATTCATTATAATTATCAGCTTGATTATTAGTAACTGTAATATTATAAATTCCTGCATTTAAAGTGTCAATTGAGAATATATTTCCGCTGAAACTTTCATTTCTATAAACTTCCCTACCCTCAGCATCATGAATAATAATTGATACTACTGTACGATTATTAATATCAAATGAAACTTCAACTGAAGTCGTGTTGAAAGTTGCATTTACAACATTTGTAATATTAAGTGAAGATTTAGCCCTATATACTGTAAATAAAGTACTATTAACTGATGATAAATGATTATCATCACCAGTGTTTGTTATTGTAATATTATAAACTCCAGCTGTTAAGTTATTAATAGTGAATTGTGATAAAATAAAACTGGAAGCATTATAAACAATTGTACCAGTTCCATTTTTAGTTATAATAATTTTTACAGAAGTTCCATTAACAATATTAAAGTTAACAGTAGCATTTGTAGTATTATAAACACCAGGAATTACACCAGTGATATTAACAAATGAAGTTGCCTTATTAACAATAAATAAAGATGATACAGAATATTCAGTATAATTTTCATTAGGAACATTTGTTATTGTAATGTTATAAATTCCAGAAGATAAATTACCTATACTAAATACATTTCCTTCGAAATTAGTGCTGTTAAATACACAACTATCAGTTCCATTTTTATAGACAACTATTTTTACAGTATTTTTATTAGTAACATCGAATTTAACTGTAGCATTTGTAGTATTATAAACACCATGATTTATTTCTGTAATGTTTACAAATGAATATGCTTTTAAAACTTCAAATAATCTACTAATTTGAGAAGAATTATAATTATCTGATTCTTTATTAAAAATTGTAATATTATAAATTCCAGCAGATAAATTGCCTATAGTAAATATATTACCCTGGAAGTCAGTGTTATTAAATACACAAATATCTGTTCCGTTTTTATAAACTAAAATACTGATTGTTGTTCTGTTTGTTGCTGTGAAATTAACAAATACATGTGTTGTGTTGTAAATTCCATTTGTAATATTATTTATTGTAATTTTAGAAGTTGCTTTAATTACTTTAAATGATTTGGTCATGTTAGAAGCATTATAATTATTATTAAATGCATTTAAAATAGTAATATTATAATCACCTGCAGTTAAATTACCAATAATAAATTGTGATAATTCAAAATTATTATTTTGATAAACAATATCTCCAGTGGAATTTTTAATAATAATAGTAATAGTAGTACGATTATATACATCAAAGTTAACTTCTACATTTGTTGTATTGTAAACACCATTAACAATACCAGTTATATTGACTTCAGATGATGCTTTAATTACTTTAAATGAAACAGTTTTATTAGAAGCATTATAATTTCTAGATTGAGCATTAGAAATTGTAATATTATAAATTCCAGCATTTAAAGATTTAATAGAAAATATATCAAGTGTAAAAGTATTATTTCTATAAACAACAACTCCATTTTCATTAACAACAATAATAGATACAATAGTTCGATTTTCAATTTCAAACGATACAGTTGAATCAGTTGTATTGAAAGTGCCGTTTACAATATCTTTAACAGCAACAGTGGAATTAGCTCTAAATACAAATAAATTAATTGAGTTATATCCACTGAAGTGTTTATCATCTCCGAAATAAGTTAAATTTACAATATATTTTCCTTGTTGTAAATCTGCGAGATTAATATCAAAAATACCTGAAGTTATTGATGAGTCGAATTTTTTAGTTTTATTTACATAAACAACAACTCTACCTGAAACATCATTTGGTGTTATATTAACTTTTAATGTTGCATTTTGGCCATAAACAATATTTTCAATAGTTAAATTAACTTTAGGATATTCTTTAACTTTAAAATCAATAGTAATGTTAGATGATTTATAATAGTCATCACCACTATATAATACTAAAACATTTTCATAGACTCCTTTTGCCAAACCTGAAATATTTATGTGAGCTACACCATTATGTATAGTTGCATTATATGTGTTACCTCCAATGACAAATGATACATTTCCATTTGCACCTTCATCAACCATAAATGTTAAATTACCATCAATAGTAACTTCCCGAGGTCCATTAAAAGTAATTGTACTTTCTAATTTGTTTAATATGAAAGTGAAATTTCTCTTAGAATCATTATATTTATTATTTGTACTAATAAATAAAACAGAAACATTTTCATATACCCCTCCGACTAATCTACTAGTATCAATTTCAGTGTAACGAACACCCCCTTCTTCATCATGAGTTAAAGTACCAGTATAAGTCTCACCATTTATTTCAAATTGAATTTGACCTGTGATTAAACCACCATCATAGTCACAACTTACATCAAATACCAATTTTTCATTAACTTCAATGACATTATTTTCCAAATTAATCAAACAAGGATATTTTAAAACTTCAAATAAAGTAATATTAGTTGATTGATTATATTTTTCATCTCCAGAATATGAAATAACCACATTATCATAAATATTAGCCCCAATAGAAGCCGGCAGTTCAAAAGTAATTAAATTATTTGAAACTTCTTGATTACTTTCAAAAGAACCTATTTTAACAGACAAATCTCCATTTCCAATATCATCAGGCAAAACAATTACTACATCTCCCTCAATATATGTCCAGTTATATAAGAATCTTGGTTTAAAATTGACTTTATTAATTTGAAGAGTTGAAATATTATTTGATTCATCAAAATTAAAATCTCCTGAATAATATAATGTAACATTATATAAACCAGATAATACATGGTTATCCAATTTAATTGTAGCAATTCCATTGTCGGTAATTTCACCAGTATATTGATATCCTCCTTCAAATTCAACAGTAATATTACCTTGAGCACTAGTTTCATTAACTTTTACTCTAATAGTACCATCAACTTCACTAACATTGTCCATTAACTCAACATTAACTGGCAAACGTTTAACTGTTAGAGAAACTAAAGCATATGAATTATTAAATTCATCACTACTATGATAAACTGCAAAAATATGATCATAAACTCCATATGGTAAATTATCAACATCCCCTATAAGAAGAGTTTCATCACCTGGAACTTTAACAGTTTCATATTCGCTTCCATCAATTAATAATGTAATTGAACCAGTGTAACCAGGAGTACTGTATTTTAAAGTAAGATTTTGACCAGTGAATATTGTTTCATTTAATAATCTGACAAATGAAGCATATAAATCATCAGTATGAGTTAAATCATCCCAATAGGTAAATGTATTATTTCCAACATAACGACTTATAAAGACAAATGAATAACCAGCACCACCTAATTCACCAGCAACATTAGATGTGAAGTTTGAATTTGTTAAATTAATATGGTCAACAACATAAAATCCTGCACCATACTCTGCATAGTTAGATGTGAAATTAGTTAAATCTACTTTTGTATTGTTTCCATATAGATATAAAGCTCCTCCCGAAAATGCTTTATTTTCATCGAAATTGGATCTATTGATAACATTATTATTTTTTAACACATATACTGCACCACCCTGAGTTGTTGCAGTGTTGTTTGTGAAATTGGATAAAATTATATTAACATTTTCACGATTAATATATGCAGCACCACCATATGTTGCATTGTTATTATTTAATTTGGAATTAGATAATTTACCTCCAATTCCATTCCAATATATAGCACCACCATATATTGCAGTATTATTATTAAATTCAGCACCATCAATTAAACCATTAGCTATAACAATATTTATTGCTCCACCATATTTTGCAGTGTTGTTATTATAAATTCCTTTAATTAATTTTGAATTTGCACCTGCAACGTGTATTGCTCCACCATAACCATTTGATACCATGTTTTTAGTGAAATTAGATGAATCAATTGTACTTACCAGATTAATATATACTGCACCTGCATAGCTTCTAGCAGTGTTGTTGTCAAAGTTTGATAAAGTGATTTCTGCATTTTTAGCATTGACATATACTGCACCAGCAATATTACGAGCAACATTATCTGTGAAATTAGATTTAGAAATAGAAATTTGATTACCAGATATAAGATATACTGCACCACCAACATTACTTGTAGAGTTAATGAAATTGGATAGCATAATTTTTGCATTGTTTCCTCTTGCATAAACAGATCCACCATAATTAGAAGCAAAATTTAAAGTAAAATTTGAATTTGATACTGTACTGGAAGCTCCTAAAACTATAGCTCCAGCATAATTAGATGCAGAGTTATTTTTGAAATCTGAATTATTTATTAAGATTTTATTTCCAGCTGAATTAATTGCCCCACCATATGTAGCAGTATTATTATAAAATTTGGAATTAAATACACCAGAAGATTCACCACCAAGTGAAATAGCTCCACCATAGCTTTTAGCAGAATTATTAATAAATGTTGAATCATAAATCAAAATTTTATTATAATTATTAAAACCAGTTACCGCACCACCATTAGCACGAGCAATATTTCCAATGAATGTAGAATTATGAATTATAAGACTTGAGGAATACCTGCTTGATAAAACAGCTCCACCATAAAAGTTATTATTAAATTTAAATGTTGAACCATATATTTCCATTGTGTTATAAATCCAAACTGCACCTCCATAATTATTAGCTGTGTTGTTGTTTGCAATGAATGTGGAATTATGAATTATAGTTCCTTTTGCATATGAAGCAATTGCAGGACCATAATAACCTGCTAAATTATTATTCATAGATACATTATTTATATATAAATTAGAAGCAGCATCTAAAAGACATACTCCTCCACCATTTTCATTAGCTACATTTTTTGTGAAATTTGAATTGAGTAATTTACCGTTAGTTCCCTGCCAGATAATTCCAGCACCTGAAGAAATTGCTTTATTATTTTCAAATTTAGAATTATTGACAATATAATTTGTTCCTGCAATGTATAATGAACCACCTAATTTTGCAATATTATTGATAAAAGTACAGTTTACAAAATCTGAATCTTTATTATTTGCCAATACAGCTCCACCCTGATCATTAGCTATATTTCCTTCAAATATAGAATTTAAAACATGAATATCGTGAAGATTATTTGATGTTGCTGCACCAAAAAGAATTGCACCCGCTTCTTTTTTAGAAGTATTGTTTGTAAAAATACAATCAATTATAGTAATATTTGTTGGAATAAAATTACTACCGGAATTAAAATATAATGCACCACCACGATAATTAGCTGTATTTCTTATAAAAGTTGAGTTTTTCAAAGTGAAATTTTGAACTGTAGCTGCTATAGCTCCACCTTTGTATGCTAAATTATCTGCAAAGTAACAGTTAACAATTTCTGAATGCTTATTTGTAAAATAAATTGTTCCACCATAATTAAGTTTGGCATTATATGAATTTTCTGTGAATCTAGAATTATAGAGTTTAGTACCGTCTCCAGCAGAATATATTGCAGAACCCCAACTGCCACAGTGATTATCAAATGCAGTAATATTATTAATAACAGTATTAATAGCAGAAGATTCTAAATAAATAATACCTCCATTTCCACCTCCAGTTGATGATCCGGAATCAGCATTATTGCCTGAAAAATAAGAATTATTAATACAAGAATATTGACTTGAAACTAAAAATATTGCTCCTCCAAAAGCAGTTACACGATTATTTTCAAAATTTGATTTATCAATAGTGATATTTGTTCCTC
>CADAAJ010000027.1 GCA_902785855.1 uncultured Methanobrevibacter sp.
AAACACAATAGTCAAAAAAATTAAAGTTAAAAGATAGGGTCAAGGATAAACCCTATCAATTTCTTCTTTTTTTAAATTAAAATTATGATCAATATTTTTAATAGTTAATTTTTATAAATATAGTTTAATTAATTGTTTTTATTTTTATATTTAATCTTTTGTTTAATTTAATTTATTTCATATTGGTCATGTATATAGTTTTACAGATTAATGAAATTTTAGTATATATAAAAAATTAATCACTTTTTTAGACATAACAAAAATGGGTTTTTTCATATAATTCTATGGCTACAACTAAAATATCATCAAATAATTACTTTATTTTTTATAAGTGTAATCATAGAAACATTTAATATATATAAATAAGAAATATTTTATTTTCTTATAAGGGGATTTAATAATGGATAGTTTATTGTCAGTTGAGGATATTAAAGATGATGTTAAATATATTCTTGATTTAGCAAGTAAAATCAAAGCTGGACAGGTTGAAGATAAACCACTAAATGGTAAAACATTAGCAATGATATTTCAAAAATCATCAACTAGAACTCGTGTTTCATTTGATGTCGGAATGTATCAATTAGGTGGTAGAGCAATCTTTTTATCTTCCAATGACTTACAGATGGGCAGAGGAGAACCTATTTCTGATACTGCAAAAGTTTTAAGTCGTTTTGTTGATGGTATAATGATTCGTGCTATTAAACATGATGATGTTGTGGAATTGTCTAAATATTCTGATGTCCCTGTTATCAGTGGTTTAACTGATTTGGAACATCCATGTCAATCTTTAGCTGATATGTTAACAATAAAAGAACATTTTGGATCCTGGGAAGGCAAAAAAATTTGTTTTGTTGGTGATGGTAATAATGTTTGTAATTCTCTTTTGTTAATTGCTCCTCTTTTAGGAATGGACATGTCTGTAGCTTGTCCTAAAGGCTATGAGCCTAATGAAAATATTTTAAAAACTGCAAATAAATGGGCAGAAGAAAATAATACTCAAATTACTATTAGTGATGATCTTAATATTGCTCTTGATAATACTGATGTTGTCTATACTGACGTATGGGTTAGTATGGGTGATGAAGCTGAAGCAAATCAAAGAAAAAAAGATTTATCTCCATTCCAGGTTAATTCTGATTTAATGGCTCTTGCTAATGATGGAGCAATTTTTATGCATTGTTTACCTGCAATTAGAGGACAGGAAGTATCCAGTGATGTTATTGATGGTGAATGTTCTGTTATTTATGACCAGGCTGAAAATAGAATGCATGCTCAAAAAGCTGTTTTGTATTATTACTTAAAGGATTAATGTTAAAATTCCATTAATACTTATTTTTAAAAACATGATTAATCCGATACCACCTATAAATCCTGTAATAAATCGTAATAGATTTGTACTTTCTCTTGGACCAAAATATTGACTTAAACCATCAACTGCAACGGGTATCATTAAAATTAGTGATATTATAAATGTGGATAAATTATAAGACATTGGATAAATTTGATTATATATTAAATAAATAATTAAACCTGCATAAAATCCACTACATCGGGCACAAACTGGAAATTGATGCCCTTTAATAAAAAAACTTCTTTCTGGAATCCTATGACAAATGTATCTGGTTAAATTTTTCATATTAGACATAATTTTTTTTCAATAATTATATATATTTTTGTATTCAAAACTTATTGTATAATATATAAAAAGGTTTTTACAATGAGAGGTGGAGAAGCAATAATTGAATCCCTTAAAAATATGGGAGTTAAAACAATATTTGGTTATCCTGGCGGACAAACCATTCCATTTTATGATATGTTATATGATGCAGATATAGATCATATATTAGTCAGACATGAACAGTGTGCTGCTCATGCAGCAGATGGATTTGCAAGGGCTTCAGGTGAAGTAGGTGTATGTTTGGCAACATCTGGTCCGGGAGCTACTAATCTTGTCACTGGTATTGCCACTGCTTTTATGGATTCTTCTCCAATAGTTGCTATTACAGGACAAGTTCCTACTCATTTAATAGGTAATGATGCATTTCAAGAAGCAGATATTGTTGGAATAACAATACCTATAGTAAAACATAGTTTTCAACCTAAAAATCCGGATTTAATTCCGTCTGTGATTAAATCTAGTTTTGAATTAGCTAAAAGTGGAAGACCTGGCCCTGTTTTAATTGATGTTCCAAAAGAAGTTCAAGAAGGTGAATTATCAAAATTTGTTGATAATTTAATTCATACACCAGGTTATAATCCAAATACTAAAGGAAATATTAGACAAATTAAAAAAGCATGCAATTTAATTAAGGAATCTAAAAAGCCAATTATTTTAGCTGGTGCTGGCGTTATTATATCCAATGCCTGTTGTGAATTAGAAGAATTAGCTAAAACAATTAATGCTCCGGTTATGACTTCATTACTTGGTAAAGGGGCATTTGATGAAACTGATGACTTGGCTTTAGGTATGCTGGGGATGCATGGAAGAAAAGTATCTAATGACACAGTAAATGAAGCTGATTTACTAATTGCTATTGGTGTAAGATTTTCTGATAGAACTACCGGAAGATTAGACAGTTTTGTTCCTGATACAAAAGTTATTCACATAGATATTGACCCTGCTGAAATTGGAAAAAATGTTGATGTTGATTTACCAATTGTTGGTGATGCTCGCAATGTTTTATCTTCATTAAATAAAGTTTTAAAAGGTCATGTTGTTTCTGATGATGTTAATAACTGGTCAAATACAATTAAACAAAGAAAAATAGATTTTATTCCACGTGTTAGTTATGATGATGTTCCTTTAAAACCACAAAGAGTTATAAAAGAAATTTCAGAAGCTTTAAATTCTGATTCTATTTTAACAACAGATGTAGGACAAAATCAAATGTGGGCTGCACATTTCTTTGATACACAAAAACCACGTAAATTCATATCATCTGGTGGACTTGGAACAATGGGATTCGGATTTCCGGCAGCTATTGGAGCTAAAGTTGCATGCCCTGAAGATGTTGTTGTTTCTATAAATGGTGATGGTGGATTTTTAATGGTTTGTCAGGAATTGGCTACTGTTAAAGATTATGATATACCTGTTATTGGTGTTGTTTTAGAAAATGGAACTTTGGGAATGGTATATCAATGGCAGAGTTTGTTATATAATGAAAGACATTCTGAAACTGAATTTAAAAATAATCCTGACTTTGTTAAATTAGCTGAAAGTTTTGGAGTTAATGCTGTTAGAATTACAAAATCTGGTGAAACAAAAGAAGCTTTAAAGAAAGCTATTAAAGATAATGAAGCTATTTTATTAGATATAGTTATTGATTCAGAAGAAGCACTCCCTATGCTTCCTCCAGGAGCAGGAATTAATGAAATGATTGGGGATTATAAACTTGAGAAGGATGTGGTTTAAATGACTTTAGAATACCATGTTATTTCTACATTAGTTGAAGACAAACCTGGGGTTTTACAGAAAGTTGCAGGTATGTTTAACAGAAGAGGATTCAACATAGACAGTATCACTGTTGGTGAATCTGAAGTTGAAGGTTTATCTCGTATGGTTATAACTGTTCGTGCTGATAAAAAAGGGCTTGAACAGGTTACTAAGCAATTAAATAAATTAGTTGATGTTATTAAGATTAAAGATATTACTGAAAATGCAGTTAAAAGAGAATTATGTCTTATTCAAGTTAATATTCCTAATACAGAAGCAAGAGCTGAAATAATGCAATATACAAATATTTTCAGAGCTAATATTGTTGATGTTTGCGAAAAAACTTTGACTATTGAATTAACTGGAGATATAGAAAAACTCAATGCTTTTATATCTTTGTTACAGCCTTATGGAATTAAAAAGATTTCCAGAACTGGTTTAACTGCAATATCAAGGGGATCTAAATGACCATTCTTGATGAAGTTTTATCCAAAAATGAATCTTTTGTTGAAACTTTTGAAGGTGAAGAATTATCTCATCACCCTCAAAAGAAATTAGCTATTTTAACATGTATGGATTGCAGATTAGTTGATTTTTTAGAACCTGCTTTAGGTCTTAAAAGATGGGATGCTAAAATTATTAGAAATGCAGGAAATTCCATTGTTGGAGAAGATGTAATTCGTTCTATTGCTGTTGCATTATATGGTCTTGGTGCTGAAGAGGTGATGGTTGTAGGACATACTCAGTGTGGTATGGCTCATGTGGATATTAAGGCTTTAAAATCTAAAATGATTGAAAGTGGAATATCAGAGGATGATATTTCTAAATATGATTTATCTGAATGGATTGGTGGGTTTGAAAGTGAAGAGGAAAATGTTATTGATGTTTGTGAGAAAATTAAAAATCATCCGTTAATCCCTGATGTACCTATTCATGGTCTTATTATTGATATTGTTACTGGAAAATTAAAAATTTTAGTCAACGGTTATTAATTCTGTTAATTTTTATTATATTTGTCATTACTTTTTTTAAATTTCATCTTTTAAGTTACTTTTATAAACATTAAACTTCATATTCTATAATTGATATTTTAATTTTTATGAGTGATTTATATGAAAATGTATTATGATGAAGATGTAGATACAAAAGCTCTTGAAGGTAAAACTATTGCTGTAATTGGTTATGGTTCACAAGGAAGAGCACAATCTAGAAACATGGCTGATAGTGGAGCAAATGTAATTGTTGGTGTAAGAGAAAACGGAAGTTCTTGGAATTTAGTTAAAGAAGATGGAATGACTGTTAAAACTATTGAAGATGCAGCTAAAGAAGCTGACATTATTCATATTTTACTTCCAGATGAAATTCAAGAAAAAGTTTACGCAGAACAAATTGAACCATATGTAGAAGCTGGAAATACCATTTCATTTTCTCATGGTTACAATATTCACTTTGGTTTAATTAAACCTGATGAAAATGTAAATATAGTAATGTTTGCACCAAAAGGTCCAGGTTCTATGGTAAGAAGAACTTATGAAGAAGGTTTCGGTATTCCTGGTCTCGTTGCTGTTGAACAAGATGCAACCGGCGATGCATTACAACTTGCATTAGGTATGGCAAAAGCTTGTGGTTTAACTAAAGCTGGTGTTTTAGAAACCACCTTTAAAGAAGAAACAGAAACTGATTTATTCGGTGAACAAACAGTTTTATGTGGTGGAATCACTGAATTAATTAATGCTGGATTTACTACTTTAGTTGAAGCAGGATACCAACCAGAAATCGCATACTTTGAAACTTGTCATGAAGTAAAACTTATTGTAGATTTAATTTATGAAAAAGGTTTCGCAGGAATGTGGACTGATGTAAGTAACACTGCTGAATATGGTGGATTAACTAGAGGAAAAAATGTTATCACTGATGAAGCTAGAGAAGGTATGAAAGAAACTTTAAAACAAATTCAAGATGGAACCTTCAAAAAAGAATGGGCTGATGAAAATGCGACTGACGGCGCTAATTTAAAAGAAATGAGAGCTGCTGAAAGTCAAAAAGACATTGAAATCGTTGGTGAAAGATTAAGAAAAGCTTGTGGATTACAAAAAGACGATTAAGTCTTTTTCTTTTTTTTATTTTTTTTGTGATGATCATGGTATTTATTGGAATGGACCATGGAACAACCGGAATCTCTTTTTGCATAATGTCTGATGATGGCAATATTCTCGATGTATTTAAAATTGGAAGAGAAGAAAGTAAAAAAGGATTAGTTTCAGCTAGTGAAGAACTTAAAAAACGTGTTGATATAGATTCTGTTAAACTAATGGCTATAACTTATGCTATGGGTGATGGAATTAATCAGATTTTACCAACAAATAAAGTTAAAGACAGAGGTATTTTATCTATTAATGGTGCTGGTAAGGTCACTGGTGGTGGAACTTCTGTATTTTCAGAATTGGAACAATTAGATATTGATTCTATTATGATTCCTGGTCTTCATAAGGATTCAGATTCCTTGGATAAATTATTTAAAGCGGCTTATTCTCATCAGGCAAGCCCTGAAAAAGTAAGTATTTCATATAATGCATTTAAAGAAACTGGATGGTCAAATTTTATTGTTGCTGATATATCTTCAAATAGTGTAGATATTTTAATTGAAAATAATAAAATTAAAGGTGCTATTGATGCATGTTTGGGAGCGATGGGTATTATCCATGGACCACTGGATTTGGAAATGATTAGGGATATTGATGAAAATAATGCTTCTGCTAATGATTGTTTTTCACATGCTGGTGCTATTAAAATAGCAGGTATTGATGGTAAAGTTGCTAATATGAAAAATCAACTTTTAGATAATTATAAAAAAGGTGATGAGAAAGCTCAATTAGCTATTGATACTTTAATCATGACTGTAGCTATGGAAATTGCAGGTTTGGACTTAGTATGTGAAAATGAAATTGAAGGTATTGTTTTGACAGGTTCAATTGGAAGCTCTACAGAACCATTTGACTTTAAAGATAAAATCAATAAATACTTTAAAAATAAATATCCTTTAAAAGTTATTTCATCAGAATCTGGAGCTATAGGTGCTGCTCAAATAGCGATGGATGTTTATAATGGTGCAAAAGAAATATTAGGTATTGAAGTTAATATTTCTTAATTATTCATTTATACTAATAAAAATTATATTTCCACCTTTAATGGTTTCAAGACCATTATCAGTTTCAAGGACAAGATTAAGGTAATTGTCTATAGCTAATACTTTTCCTTCGCTTTGATAGTCGCCTCTTAAATCTACGGTCACATTTTTATTTTTAAATTGTTTAAAAAGTTTATTTACATTTTCTTCGCTCATTTTTTCAAATCCTTGATTTCTATTTTTATTTTGATGTTTCAACTTTAAATACTTTAATGTCTATAATATATAATATGGCAATTAATCAATTAGAAAGTAATTTAGAAGCTATTACTCGTACAATAGCACAGTTAAAAAAAGACGGATGTAATGATGAAAAAATTTTAAATGAACTTAGAGAAGAAAGAGAAAAAATACTTAAAGATTTAAATTTATAAGTATTTTATTCTAACCATTCTTTCATTAAACTGATATCGCTTGTTAAATCAATATTTAATGGTGTTATTGTAGTTTTTTGAGATTCACACAATTCGTAACCATCACTTCCGGGTTCATCAAATTTGTATGGTTCACCACCAATCCAGTAATATGGTTTTCCACGTGGATCTAAACGTTTATGAATTATTGGAATATACATCCTTTTTGCTAATTTTGTAATTTCAAACTCTTCATCTGAAGGATTTTCAGGAATATTAACATTTAACAAATCAACTCCTTCAGGTAAACCTTTCTTTAAAACGTGTTTTACTAATTTTTTAAGCATTTTTCCCGCAAAATCAAAGTTTATTTCTATTTCACCATTTTCAAATTTAACATCATCTCTTGTTACTTCTTGTGAAATAGCTATTGTTGGAATTTCAAAACTAGCAGCTTCAATTGCAGCACCTAATGTTCCGGATGTTGTAAGTTCAGATTTACCAATGTTATATCCGGTGTTTATTCCTGAAATCATTATATCTGGTTTTTTATCCAATATTTCAAAAAGTGCGATTGTTACAGCATCAGTTGGTGTTCCACTTACACCATAACCTTTACTTCCATCACTTAAAATATGTTCATTTACCCTTAAAGGTTCATACAAAGTTAATGCATGTCCAATTCCACTTTGTTGCCTTTCAGGAGCTACTATATATGTTTCACATATATCTTCAACTGCTTTTTTAGATGCTAAAATTCCTGAAGCAGTTATTCCATCATCATTACTTATCAATGCTTTCATATATTTTTATTAGGCAGTTTATTTTTTAAATAATTTTAGGTTAACTATATTATTTATTTAATTATAGGAATTTGTTTTATATGTTTATTGAGTTTTAATTTTTAAAAATAGATTTCATATTTATTATTTTTTTATATTTATCTTTATTTGTTTTTTAAATTTAATTTAACTAAAATTATAGCTTAATTTAAAATATTTTAATTAATACTTTTACAAAAACTTTAATAATAATTTAATCAATAAATATAATATTATAATAAAAAACTCATAAAGGTGGAAACTTGGAGAAACCACAATTGATTAATTTTATTGCAAAAGTTATGGAGGATTCTGGTTTTAAAATATATAAGAATTTTAAAACTTCTCAACATGTCATTGATATATATGCTATTTTGCCAACAACAATAGGGGATTTTGGTGTAGTAGTAGCATGTAAAAATTATGATAAAGACTATGAGATAGGTGTTGATTTATTAAAAGAAATGGAGGAAGTTCAACAGAGTATTAAAGCTTCTAAAGTTACTATTGTTTCTTCTTCTTACTTTAATCAACAAGCTAAGAATTATGCTTTGAGAAAAAATATTAAACTTGTTGATAGGGATAGTTTATTGGAGCTTGCTAAAAAATATCAGGATAGAACATCTCAAACTACATTAGATAATACTTCCTATGATGGTGGTGCATCTATGTATATTGAAGAGGAATACCCTGAATATTCTTATGATGCATCTGATATGGATTATATGATGCAAACAAGAGATTCCAATCCAATGGTTTATAAAAATACACTTTATAGGCAAGTTGATGATGATAAAAGAGGATTTTCATTTTTAAATAGAAGACACGATCAACATACTACATTATACAACTATAACAATCCATCTTATAATAATTCTCCAATGTTTAAAATTTTAAGCAATCCTATTGCTTTAATTATATTAGTTGTAATATTTTCATATATTATATCATTTATTGTGGGTAATCTTTTCAAAATGGGTCCGGGTGTAAGCGGATTAGTGGAATTGGTAGTTGCTTTATTGTTATCTTATGGTATTACTTTATATGTTGATAGAAATAAAGATTTCATTATTAAAGGAACATTCATATTCTTTATTTCATTAATAATATTGATTATATTAATTTTTGTTTAAATTAATATAATTAAAATTTAATATTATTAATATAAATCCAAGCAGGTATAAAAACCAAATCATTATGTCTGTTGGTCCGGTTTCTATCCAAATTACAGTATGTGTTAAAATCATTGAATAAATTCCGATTCCAACTCCTTTTTTTAATTTTGATATTAATCCTAAAAATATTCCCATAAATAACATTTGAATACTAAGACCTATTAATCCGAAATCAAGCATTACTGGTCCAAATAATGTTGAAGTTAAACAGACATTATAATGCAGGACATATTCTCCAATAAATGTTCTAGGACTGCCTGATGAAAAAATCATACTTAAAATATGTCCGTGTGTGGTACCTGCAAGTGGAAGGATTCTTTCAAATACTTCTAATGTAAATGCTGCTCTGTAAAATATTAATTCTAAAGGATTCAATGTCCAAGTTTGATTTGCAATTGATTGTGATGTGATAAAACCGATTGCTATTATTCCAACTGCAATTATTGCAATAAATATAATTCCAATTTTTCTTGATATTTTATCTAAATAATAAAGTGTTATAAAAGAACTGCCTAAAATTCCTAAAACTGAAGTTCTATAACCATTTAGTCCAAAAATTAAAGCTCCAAGAAGTACTAATAACAAATATCTTCTTTTATAATATTTTGCAAGTAAAATATTAATCATTATCAAAAATAAAGGATAAGCAACTCTCCAAATATTTGTTGTAGCATTTGATTTTAAAACACTATTAAATAATGGAATTCCTCCAAGTAATACTAAATTGAAACCTTGAGATATAATAGCAATTAAAACAAATATTATTAATATTTTTTCATTAATGAAATTAAACTCTTTTGTCTTTTCAAAATTAATTTTATACTTAACAAAAAGAGCTCCTATTGAAAATATTATACAT
This sequence comes from uncultured Methanobrevibacter sp., assembly GCA_902785855.1. Taxonomy (GTDB): domain Archaea; phylum Methanobacteriota; class Methanobacteria; order Methanobacteriales; family Methanobacteriaceae; genus Methanocatella. The sequence continues at coordinate 9,829 of CADAAJ010000027.1, forward strand.
GACAAGATTAATGTCAAAATTACTTCTAAATCTAGGGGATCTTCAAATCGGTAATTGAATGATCCAATGTAGCCCATTATTAAGAATATTAAAATTCCCACTACCAAAATTAGTGGATTAAATATGTCTATTTTAGTTTTCATGTTATTCTCCCAGTTCTTTAGCAGAAATTGTTAGATTACCTGCAAAATTAGGCATTGCTGCAACATGTGTGTGAACATAACTTGCAAGTGTATTATTTTCTATAAATCCGTCCTGATTTTCAAAGGAACCTTTTCCTCTGGTTATTTTAAAAGCTAATTTATTCTTTAAATCATCAACAATAACTTTTGAATAATGGAATTCATGACCGTGGAAAATTTCACCTTTTTTTGAAATGATATTGTCTTGTTGCACTTCAGCTATTGTATATTTTAATGCTTGAACACGGTCTGTTAAAACAGCTTTATAAGGATAGATATTTACAACTTTATCATCATGAATGGAATTCATAAGATACATTAAACCTCCACATTCCGCAAAAATAGGTCTTTTAGCTAAATGAAAGTTTTTAATATCCTTTAGCATGCTTTTATTTTCGCTTAACTGTTTTGAAAACAATTCAGGATATCCTCCACCAATATATATTCCATCTACATCAGGTAAATTTTCATCATTTAATGGTGAAAAATATTCTATTTTAGCATTATTAGCTTCTATTGATTCGATATTTTCTTTATAATAGAAATTAAATACTTCATCATAAGCTACACCAATTTTAACATGTTGTTTGTTAAATTTATTCCAGATGGGAATAAGATCAGATTTAATTTTTGGGGCGCTTTTAGCTATTTCTATTAATCTATCTAAATCAATGGATTCTTGTATTGTTTTAGACCATATATCAATGAATTTAAGTGAATTTTCTCTTTCTCTTGCAGGAACAAGTCCTAAATGTCTTTGTTCTATAGAAATGTCATCGTCACGAATTATTCCACCAATAACCTCTGTTTTAGTTATTTCTTCAATGGAACGTTTGGTTTTTTCATAATGTGCTTTGTTTTTAACTTTGTTTAGAATAACTCCTGCTATGTTTATTTCAGGGTCTAATGTTTTAAATCCTAAAACAAGTGCAGCAGCACTTTTAACTAAACTTCTAGCATTTATGATTAATATAACTGGTGCTTTTAATGCTTTAGCAACAGAAGCAGTACTTCCAATATCATTAATTGAATCAATACCTTCATATAATCCTCTAACACCTTCAATAACAGCAATATCTTTATTTTCCATTCCCTTTAAGTATGAATCTCTGATTTGTCCTTCTTTCATAAAAAAGGAATCTAAATTTCTTGAAGTGTTTTTGGTAGCTAATGTGTGGTATGAGGGGTCAATATAGTCCGGTCCAACTTTAAATGGCTGAACATTATATTTTTCACTCAAAGCTTTCATTATTCCAGTAGCTATAGTTGTTTTTCCAACAGCACTGCCAGTTCCTGCTAAAATAATTCTCATGTTATATACTCTGTAGGTTTTATTATATTAAATATTATATATTATTAAAAATAAAAATTTAATCATTGATATATGGTGGTTAGATGAGAATTTTACTTATTCATTCTGATTATTTGAATTATACTGTTAAAAATAAGACACCTGTAGCTGAAGATATCGAAGAAGCTAAAAAAGAAGGTTCCTTTGATGATTCTTTAGTTGTATTTACAGCTGTTGAAAAAGATGATGAAAATAATCCGGAAGGTATTGTTAATAATTTAGTTAAAGAAGTTATTAAAGCTAATGATCAAGTTAAAGCTGAAAATATTATTTTATATCCTTATGCTCACTTATCTTCATCATTAAGCTCTCCTAAAATTGCTGTTAAAATTTTAAAAGATGCTGAAGATGCTTTATTGGCTGAAAATTTAACTGTTAAAAGAGTACCTTTTGGATGGTATAAAGCATTTGAAATTTCCTGTAAAGGACATCCTTTAAGCGAACTTTCAAGAACTATTACTGCTGATGAGGAAGAAGAAAAAATAGAAAGAGCACCTTCAAAATGGCAAATTCTTGAAGGAGATAAAATTACTGAAATTGATGATTTCAAATTTGAAAACAAAGCTTTCAAACAACTTGTTGATTATGAATTAGGCCAAGGTGCATCTGATGAAGGTGAACCTCCTCATGTAAAATTAATGAGAGAAAAAGAAATCTGTGATTATGAACCGGCATCTGATGTTGGAAATCTCAGATGGTATCCAAAAGGTAAATTAATAAGAGATTTACTTTCTGATTATGTTTATGATTTAACTGTTGAACGAGGAGCAATGCCTGTTGAAACTCCAATTTTCTATGATTTGGACAATCAAGCAATCTATGAGCATGCTTATAAATTTGGTGAAAGACAATACAGAACTGATACTAAAAAGAATTTAATGCTTAGATTTGCAGCTTGTTTTGGAGCATTTAGATTAATGTCAGATTCATATTTAACATGGAAAAATTTCCCTGCTAAAATCTTTGAATTAACCAGATACAGTTTCCGTTTTGAGAAAAAAGGAGAAGTTGTTGGTCTTAAAAGATTAAGAGCATTTACTATGCCTGATTGTCATTCATTTTGTTGTGATGTTCCTTCATCTTTAGATGAATTTTCCCAACAAACAGACATGTGTATGCAAACAGGTAAAGATTTAAACTTAGATTTTGAAGTTATTTTCAGAGCAACTAAAGACTTCTTTGAAGAAAATGAAGAATGGATGTATGAAATTGCACGTAAATTCAATAAACCTATTCTTTTAGAAATCTTACCTGAAAGACACCATTATTGGATATGTAAAATCGACTTGGCAAATATTGATGCATTAGGTCGTCCAATTGAAAATCCTACTGTCCAAATTGATGTTGAAAGTGGTAAAAGATTTGATATAACATACTTAGGAGAAGACGGTAAACAACACACTCCTACAATCTTACACACTTCACCAACTGGAAGTATTGAAAGAGTTTTATGTGCAATGCTTGAAAAGACAGCTATTGAAATTAATGAAAGATCTCCAATGTTACCAACTTGGTTAAGTCCAATTCAAGCTAGAATTTTAACAATTAGTGAAGCACACAAAGAATTTGCAGAAGAATTATATGATAAAATCAATGCTTCAAATATTCGTGTAGATATTGATGATAGGGATGAAAGTGTAGGTAAAAAAATTAGAAATGCTTCTAAAGAATGGATTCCTTATATTTTCGTCGTTGGAGATAAAGAAGTCGAATCAGGTAAATTCCAAGTTACTGTTCGTGAAACTGGTGAAAAAGTTGACATGACTGTTGACGAATTAATTGCAGAGATTAATAAGAAATGTGAAGGTAAACCTTTCAGAAAATTGCCTTTACCTAAAGATATTTCAAAAAGGATTAACTTCCAATAGTTATATTTACAATTAAAAATAATATTATTAATATGGAGGAAATTTAATGGACCCAATGTATAAAATAGGAGAAGCTCTTATTGGAGATGGACCTGAATTAGCACACGTTGATTTATTAATTGGTGATAAATTTGGACCTGTTGGTCAAGCATTTGCTAATGGATTATCTAATCTTTCTGTAGGTCACACTCCTTTAACAAGTGTAATCAGACCAAATTTAATGACCAAACCAGCTACTTTAATTATTCCTAAAGTAACTGTTGGTGATTTAGAAGATGCAAGTAAAATATTTGGACCTGCACAAACTGCTGTTGCAAGAGCAGTAGCTGATGCAGTTGAAGATGGATATATTCCAAAAGAAATAGTAGAAGATATTGTTATTAATGTAAGTGTTTTCATAGATCCTTCTGCTCGTGATTTCAGGAAAATATATCAGTACAACTATGGAGCAACTAAATTAGCTATCAGAAGAGCAATGGAAGATTATCCAACTATTGATAAAGTACTTGCAGAAAAAGACCGTGGAACTCATCCAATTATGGGATTCAAAGTCAAAAAACTTTGGTCTCCACCATATTTACAAGTTGCACTTGACTTAGATAATGAAGCTGCAATGGAAAGAATTATTAATGATTTACCGGACAATGATAGAATTTTACTTGAAGCAGGAACTCCTCTTGTTAAAAAATTCGGTGTTGGAATCATTGGTAAAATCAGAGAATTACGTCCAGATGCATTCATTATTGCTGATTTAAAAACTTTAGATGTTGGTCGTGTTGAAGTTAAAATGGCAGCTGATGAAACTGCTGATGCTGTAGCTATTTCTGGTCTTGGTACTATTGAATCTATTGCTAAAGCTATTCATGAGACTCAAAAACAAGGTATTTATTCCATCCTTGATATGATGAATGTTAAAGGATTTGAAGAAAAATTAGCTTTACTTCCAGATGATTTAAAACCGGATATTGTTCTATTACACAGAAATGTTGATATGGAATCATATAAAGCAGAACATGGTGAAGATACTAGTGACATGACTGAATGGGGTAATATTAAAGATATTAAAGCAAGCTTAGGTAATAAAGGTCTTATTGCTGTTGCTGGTGGTATTAAACCTACTAATGTCGAAGAAGCTATCGATAAAGGAGCTAATATCATCATTGCAGGTAGATATATTATTGGTTCAAGAGATGTCAGAAGAGCTGCTCAAGATTTCTTAGAACATTTCGACCCAGATCCAGATAATATGAGACTTGCTATGGATGAAGACGAAAATATTGAAGTAAAAGATGACTAGTAAATTAGATTTATTCTAATTTACCTCAATTTTTTTTAGGAGTTTTTTTATCATGGGATTTTGTAATTCTTGCGGCCAGCCTATTGTAAAAGAAGATTATGGAACAAATAAGGATGGAAGTTTAAACCCTGATTTTTGTAAGGATTGTTATCAAAATGGTGAATACACAGAACCTGATATAACCTTGGAAGAAATGATTGTAAGAAAAACAAAAGAAATGATGGAAAAAAATCCAAGATTAGCTGAAACCCAAGCAACTGGTATTACAGCAATGTTTATTCCTGGATTAAAAAGATGGAATCCTGAATTTCAGGATGATTATAAAACTCTTTAATCTCTGGTTAACATAAATTCTTTAACTTTATTTGCAATGTAGACATCACGATTTTTATTAGATTTAATATTGTATAATTCTTCTTCTAATTCATTATATTTGTCTACTAACTCATTATATTCTAATCGAAGAGAATCATAATCTTTTTCTAAGTCTTCGTTTAGTTCATAAATTTCAGCATAGCTAGTTTTTGTGTTGAGGTTTTCTTGTTTTAATTGGTCATATTTTGATGAAACTTGATTAAAACTTTCTTTAATAGTATAATGTTCGTCTTTTAAATTTGAACATTTATTTTTTAGATTTTTATTTTCTTCTTTAATACTCGAATATTTAGTTTTCAAATTTTCATTTTCAGTTTTCATATTCGCATATTTACTTTTAAGATTTTCATTTTCAATGATTAGCTTTGAATGTTTATCTTTAATGATGTTATTTTCTTCTTTTAAACTATCAATGTTATTTTTATTTAATGTTTCATATTTTTCTTCTATTTCATTTAAAGCATTTGTTTTTTTGTCAAGTTCATCTTTAAGTTCATTAATTTTATTTTCATATTCTAAAGTAGGTTGACTATTATCTTTAATTTTATTTTCCAATTTTTTCACTTCCTCAACATATAAATAATTAGCTACTTGTAATGACCAATTTTCTTCTTCTCTACTTTTAAAATATTCAATTTCTGAATTTGGGATAATTAAAACTTCTTCTTTGTTATCGTAAATGTCTTCATTTTTAGGTACAGTAATTTGAATTTGTTCTGTTTTGTATTTTTTTTTCTCACCGTTTTTCAGTGTTCTATTATATTCTCTAGAATATTTTTTTACAATACCTTTCCCAACTTTCATAATTATCCCTTTATTCTAATAATATTATTTTTTTTATTATAAATTATAAATGTTTTTATAGTATTGTAAATTTAAATATGGTTGTGGTTGATAAAATGAAGATTTTTGGGATTTGTGCAAGTCCAAGGGAAAATACAACAAGTTATGTATTAAATCATGCTTTAAACATTCTTAAAGATAATAATTTTGATTGTGATATGTTTAATACAGTTGGAAAGTCCATAAAACCTTGTATGCATTGTGATTATTGTTTAGAAAATAAAAAATGTATCATTGAAGATGATATGGATGAGGTTTATAACGGCCTTTTAAATGCTGATGGCATTATTTTAGCGACTCCTGTTCAAAGTGGTTCTATATCTAGTAATTTATCAGCTATTATGGATAGAACTAGGGCTTTGGAAGCTGTTGATTATAATATTTTGAGAGGAAAGATTGGTATGAGTATTGCTGTTGGCGGTGATAGAACTGGAGGACAGGATTTTGCTCATTTATCCAATATTACTTATTTTATGATTCATGGTATAATTCCTGTTAGTGGAGGACCATTTGGATCTAATTTAGGTGCTTCTTTTTGGTCGAATGATTCTTTAGATGATATTAAAAATGATTCATATGGTATGGAATCATTAAATAGAACTTTATTTGAATTTCAAAATTTTTTAAATAAGTATATTTAAATAGTAAAATTATGTTATATTATAATTAACGAATTTTGAGGTAGAATTTAATGGCGAATAAGTTAATAAGAGGTAGTTTAATTATTTTTTTAGGTAATATAATTTTCCGAGTTGGAGGTTATATTTATCGTTTTTTAATGGCTATTCTCTTAGGTCCTACTGCTTATGGTGTTTTAGGACTTACTTTGCCATTTCAAGGTATTTTTCAGACTTTGTCTGCTGGTGGTCTTCCTCCTGCAATTGCTAAATATGTTGCAGAGTATGAGGCTGTCGGTGACCATAATATGGCCCGTCAAACTATTTTTACGGCCTTAAAGATTATGGTATTTTTGGGTTTATTTTTTGGAGTTTTAATGATTTTTGTTGTTGCTCCATGGTTAACTTATCATTATTTAAATAAACCTTTGGCGTTAGTTCCTCTTCAAATTGTTGGTCTTATTACTCCTTTCAGTGTTATTGTTGGTGCATTTAGAGGTGCATTCCAGGGTGTTTATAAGATGGAGTATATTGTTTATACTCGTGCTGTAGAACAATTGGGTATGATTTTAGGGGCTACTGCTTTTGTTTTAATTGGTTTTTCAACTGTTGGTGCTTTATGGGGTACTGTTTTAGGTTATTCCATGTCTGTTGTATCTGCAATCTATATTTTTAAAGTTTTCATGCCTAAATATATTCCAGAAGCTAGTGATGATTTTGTTTTTACTTTTAGAGATGAGTTAAGTTTAGCAGGTACTTTAGTTAAGTTTTCTATTCCTGTAATTATCACTGCTATTGCAGAAATGCTTATTTATAATATTTGTACTATTGTTATGGGTAGATTTTTAACTTTGGATGATGTTGGATTTTTTGCAGCTGCTGATCCTATTGCAAGATTGCCTTTAATGATTTCTATATCTGTTGCTACTACAATTCTACCTGCTTCTTCTGAGGCATTTAAACTTAAAGATATTGCAGGACTTCAAAAATATGTTTCTGATGCATATAAGTTTTCATTATTGTTTGTTGTTCCGATGTGTATAGGTCTTGCGTTATTTGCGGCTCCTACTTTAAGAATCCTTTACTTTGAAAATCCGGCTTATGTTGCTGGTGCTTCTGCATTAGCTATATTGGCTGTAGGTATGACCTTTTATTCAATTTTTGCTATTTCAACTAGTATTATTCAGGGTATTGGTAATCCTAGAATTCCAATGTATATTTTAATCGCTGGTGCAGTTGTTACTGGTATTTTAAGTTGGATTATGGTTCCTACAATGGGTATTGCTGGTGGTGCATTAGCTACTACTCTTGCTTGTTTTTTCATGATGGTTCCATGTATTTATTTTGTATTTAGATTAACAAAAACTAAAGCTCCTACAAAATCTATTGTTAAAATATTGGTTGCTTCAGCTATTATGGGAATTTTTGCATTATTTATTCCAAAAACTACATTATTATTGTTCCCTGCTATTTTTGTTTGTATTATTGTGTATTTATTTGCTTTAATTTTGGTTAAATTCTTCCAAAAAGATGATATTGAAAGTTTAAGAGCATTTTCATCTAAATTTGGACCTTTATCTAAATTTATTAATAAAGTATTGGATTTCATTGAAAAAATTGAATTTAGAAATTAATTAATCTAAACCTTTTTAAATATAAAAAAATATAATTTCTATTTAATCAATTGAATATTTTGTTATTGTATCATCGGAGGATTATGTTATGACTGATGTTAAAGCTGGTGTTGAATATAAAATAAATCTTAATGGTAATTCTTTTCTGTTAGATGGAAAAAAATATCATTTATTGGAAGCTATTTTAGATTCAGGTTCTTTAACTGAAGCTGCTCATGAAATTAATGTTTCTTATAGAACAGCTTTAAATTATATTGAAAAAATAGAGTCAAATTTAGATGTTAAGATAGTTAATACAACTAAAGGTGGTAAAGGTGGTGGAGGTGGAACTTCACTTACTGATGAAGGTTATTCTATTTTAAAGGAATGTAAAAAGATTAATGCTATTATGGAACTTCATAAAGATGTTAATGAAATTGAAGCTGAAATTGTTGATATTAATGATAGTAAAAGAATAATGACTATTAAAAAGGATAATTTTCAAATTAATGCTCCACTAAATCGTAAATATGAAATTGGTGATCATATTTTAGCATTAATTAGCTATGATAATATTTTTTTAATGTTAGAACCTCAGGAGTCTAGTATTCGTAATGTTCTTAAAGGTCAAATTATTGAAATGAAACTTGAACATGAAATAATTCGTGTTAAAATTGATGTTGGTGGAGTTATTCTATGCTCAGATATCACAGTTTCTGCTGAAAATGAATTAAATCTTACTATTGGTAAAGAAGTATATTTAGGATTTAAAGCAATGTCTGTTGCAACTTTAAAATTATAATATTGGAGAGTAGTTATATGTTACAAATTTTGGTTGATGAAGACAAATGTATTGGTTGTGGTAAATGTGCAGAGATTTGTCCAAAGGCTGCTAAAATTTGGAAAATAAGTCGTGTTGCACATATATTAGATTTACGATATTGTCATGTTTGCACACTATGTGCCATGGAATGCCCTACAGATTGTATTAAAATAATACGTCCGGGTGAAGAGGGTTAAATTATTGAAGGTAAAATTAATTATTTTATAGGTTAGATTATGACTAGAATTGCAAATGTTTCAAGAAAAACATCTGAAACTGATATTACTATTAAAATGAATCTTGATGGAAATGGAATTTACAATATTTCTACTGGAATAAATTTCTTTAATCATATGTTGGAATCTTTTTCTAAACATAGTATGATAGATTTGGATATAAAAGCAACTGGCGATATTGAAATTGATGACCATCATACTATTGAAGACGTTGGAATTCTTTTAGGTGAAGCTTTCATTCAGGCAATTGGTGATAAAAAAGGAATTAAAAGAATGGCTCATGCAATGGTTCCGATGGATGAAGCAATAGCTACTGTTGCAATTGATATTGGTGGCCGCAGTTACTGTAATATGAATTTGGAATTTAAAAATGAAAAAATTGGAGATATGACTTCAGATATTATTATTCATTTTTTTGAGTCATTTTCAAGTTCTGCTAAATTAAATATTTATGGTACTGTTGATGGAGTTAATGATCATCATAAAGCTGAAGCTATTTTTAAAGCTTTTGCAAAATCAATAAAAGAAGCAATTAAAGTAGAACATGATCAAATTCCGTCTACTAAAGGTGTTTTATAGCTATATTTAGCTATTTTCTTTTTTTTAATTAGTGATGGATAAAAAATAAAAATAAAAGTAGCAATTTGCTACTTATTCTGGTTTTGAAATCAAATCAGTTTTACAACCTAAGTTTCCTTCTTTCATGTGAGGAGTTCTTAATACTGTATCATTTGATTTTTCGATTTCTCTTGCTTCTTGTGCTAATTTAGCAGCACATGCAGCCATTTCGTGAGCAGCAGCTACTAAT
>CADAAJ010000028.1 GCA_902785855.1 uncultured Methanobrevibacter sp.
TAAAGGTTATATTTGTATATTTGTGGTCGAATTTTTATTTAATATTGCTTTAATGGTGGTATAAATGAGCGATGATAAACCAATTAATGCCATGTATGGCTCAAAAATGAAATTAGATTTAGATAAAGTAAAAAATAATAATAATGATGGTGAAAAAGTTGAAACTATCGAATCAAAACCTGAAGAAGAGGTTGTTGATGTTAAAGATAGTAATCTCACCGAAGAAAATTCAGTTGAAGAGTCTGAGGTTCTTGAAGACGATGTAGAAGAAGTTGAAGAAAATATAGTCGAAGAACCTGATGTAGGGGTAGAAGATGATTTGGCTGAAGATAATTCCAATACAAAAAATCTAGATGAAGAAATGGATGAAAAAGATAAAAAATTGGCTAATCAATCTAGTGAACTTAATTATTTAACTAATAAAATAATTCCTAAACTCAAAAAAGAAAATGAAGAGTTAAAAAAGGTTAAAAAAGAATTAACTGACGCACTTGAAAAAAGTACCAGAAAATATTTTGATCAATTAGATATTAATGCTGATTTAAGTAATAAAATTGGTAAATTAGGTGCTGAAGGTGCTGTTAATAAAGTTAAAGCTGATAAATTAGAATCAGAACTTGATTCTATTAAAGGTGATTTAGAATCTAAAATTAATCATTATAAAGAAAAATTAGACTCATTAAATGTTGAAAAATTACAAAATACCAATAATGAGTTAAATAATAAAATCAATGATTTAGAAAAAGAATTGGATGATTCTAAAAAAGAAAATGCTTCTCTTTCCGATGAAATTAACACATTAAGATCTGAACTTATAGAAATTGGAAATTATAAAGAAGAAGTGGATAATAATTACAAAAAAGAAATTGACGGATATAAAGAAGAAATCTCTTCTCTTAAAACTCAATTAAAACTTAAAGAAAGTAGTTATGATAAATTATCCAACGAATCCAAAAAGACAATTTCAGATTTAAACAAACAAAATTCAAAACTCGAAGAGGAGTTAGAGAAAAAATCCAAAGGATTATTTAACAGATTTAAATAGATGATTAATTTCATCTATAATATTATTTTTTTTATGAAAAACGATACTTATTTTATGAGCGAAGCCCTTTTGGAAGCTCAAAAATCATTAAAGGAAAACGGAATTCCAATTGGTGCTGTTCTTGTTATGGATGATAAAATTATTTCCAGAGGCCATAACAGATTAATTCAAAATGATTCAGTTATTTTACATGCAGAAATGGATGCAATTGAAAATGCTGGAAGATTAAATCATGAAGATTATAAAAAATGTTGTTTATATACAACATTATCTCCCTGTCCGATGTGTTCTGGAGCGGTAATATTATATAATATTTCTCGTGTTGTTATAGGTGAAAACACTACTTTGATGGGAGCTGAAAATCTTTTAAAATCTAATGGTGTCGAGGTTGTTGTTTTAAATGATGTTCGATGTCGAGATTTATTTTTAAAATATACTGATGATTATCCTGAAATTTGGAATGAGGAACTTAAAAAAGTCGGCAATACTACGGAGATTAAAAATGGAAATAATAGTAACAGATGAAAGAGATGAAAGATTTATTAAATTTTGCGAATCTTTCGGTTGTTTTTTAGATGATCCTCAGGTAGTTTTACTTTTAAATAATTATGATAAAACTGTTGGTTGCAGTAGTTTTAAAGTTTATGATGCTGATTTCTGTGAAATCACTACTCTTTTTTTGAATTCTAAAAATCAGGAAAAAATTGCTTATAAATTAATCAGACAACTTGAAAAAATAGCTATTGACTATGAATTTAAAGGTGTTGTTGTTAGTTTTGATAGTAGAGAAGATATTTTAATTGAAATATTTGAAAAATTAGATTATAAATTTGTAGACGTCTGTCTGATGAAAAAAGAATTTAGAAGCTTAATTTAAGCTTCTTTACGTAATCTTTTTACAACAAAATCGTTATCTAAACTTAATAGGAATGATGCTGCTCTTGGGCCTTGTTTTTGTCCAAGAATCATTTTATAAATAGCCTGGAATCCTTTTTGTGGTTTAAGGCCTTGTGTTTCTAAAATTTCATACATTGCATCATGTAATTGTGCTGCATCATTAAATTCAGTTTTTTCCATTAAATCAGCTAAATCAGCTAAAAATTTATCCTGTTCTGGAGTTAATGGTAATTTTGGAATATTTTTTTCTTGCACCTGGAATTTTACAAATTTAGGAGCATATTTATCTAACCAATAAATTACATTATCAACTCTTTCACGATATTGAGCTAATTCTAATTCAGTCAAATCACCAAATTCTTTGTTTTCAAAACTTTTAGTTAGCTGAGAATTCTTTTTAAGAATTGAAAATATTTTTTCAAGGTCATCTCCTGCAATCTGATATGCATTAACTAAAAATCTGAATGGTGGTCTGAATGGAAGAGGTTGGTCCTCATGAATTTGAGATATATTATAAATTTCTTTAAATTTCTTTTCTTCTTTTTCAGATGGAGCTTCAACTTCTCCGTAGAATACTTTTTCAACTGTATCAAACTGATCAATAAAGTCTAAATATGGCATTTTAGGTGAGAAATCTTTTGCTTTCATTGGTTTTGATCTGAATAAGTAGTAATTAAGACTTTCTGCAGGTCCAATTTTTATCCATTCGTTAGGTGCAAAGAATACTCCATGAGATTTACTCATAGCTTCTCCGTCTAATGTAATCCATTCGTATGGAACAGGATATGGTGCAGGATAGTCGAATATTTTCTCAGATATTACACTACTTACATCATAAGATCCTCCGCTTGCAGCATGATCTTTTCCAAATGGTTCACAGGTGGTGTTAAATATTTTCCATCTTGCAGCCCATTCTACTCTCCATGTAAGTTTACCATTTCCGGATTTAATATCCATTTCTCCTTCATGGCCACAGTCACATCTGTATTTGACGATATCTCCATCAAAATCATATGCATATGTAGTATTTACACGTCCACATTCATCACAGATTGGATTGTATGGTAACCAGTCATCAGCTAATGGTTCTCTTCTGTATTCGTTGAAAATTTCTTTAATTTCATCAACATGTTCAAAAGCAAGTCTGATGTAGTCATTATATACTCCACTTTTATACATTTCAAAACCTGATTTAGCATCAATTTCTATTCCGTAATCATCCATTACTGTAAATAATGGTTTTTCAAAGTGTTCAACAAAGTTTGCACAGCATCCGTCTGGGCATGGAATCATTGAATATGGCATACCTAAGTATTTATCATAATCTTCAGGCAGTGGGTATGGTACTTTTCTTAATGGGTCGTGGTCATCTGCAATCCATATGGTTTTAGCTTTTTTACCATTTTCTCTTAATTTTTTCCCGATTGCATTTGCAATGAATATATCACATGAGTTTCCAATGTGTATTGACCCGGATATGGAAGTTCCACTTGCAATAACATGTTCTTCAACATCCATTTTACTTAATTCGTTAGCAATATTTTCAATCCAATGTGTCATCTAGATTCTCCTATAAAAAAATAAAAATAAATTTTATAATAAATTTGTATTTATTAATATAAAAAGTATTAGTTTAATTTTAAGACGCTTTGAAAAATTTTGTTGATTTTAATTATGGTGGTGGTTATTTTTAAAAAAATAAGTTTGTAGATGTTATCCATCTACTTAATTATTTCTGAATCAGATTTGTCTAACCATTCATTAACAATTTTTACAGCACAGAAGTTTCCACACATTGTACAGGTGTCTTCTTCTTCAGGAGGTCTTTGGTCTCTTTTTGCACGTGCAGCTTCTGGAAACATTGCACATTCATATTGTGCTTCCCAATCAAGTTTTTTCCTTGCTTCTGCCATTGCTAAATCTTGTGAACCGTCAATTTGGCCGGTTGCTAAATCTCCTGCGTATGCTCCAATTTTTGTTGCAATTACTCCTTCTTTTACATCTTCAGGATCTGGAAGGGCTAAGTGTTCTGCTGGGGTAACATAACAAATAAAGTCAGCACCTGCTTTTGCAGATGATGCTGCTCCTATTGCAGATACGATGTGGTCATAACCTGGAGCTACATCACATACAATAGGTCCGAGCATGTAGAATGGCGCATTTGAACACATTTTCTTTTGAATCATGACATTTGTTGGAATTTCATTAATCGGAATGTGACCTGGACCTTCTATCATACATTGTACACCAGCTTCACGTGATCTGTCAATTAATTCTCCTAAGATAATTAATTCTTGTATTTGAGCTCTGTCAGTTGAATCAGCAATTGATCCTGCTCTCATACCATTTGCAAGTGAAAGAACAACATCGTGTTCTTTTGCAATTTCTAAAACATAATCGAAGTTTTCGTATAATGGATTTTCTTTTTCATTTTCAACAATCCAACCGGACATGAATGATCCGCCTCTGGATACTAAACCAGTTACACGGCCTTGTCTTTTAAGTCTGGTTAATGTTTCGATGTTGATACTACTGTGGATTGCCATAAAGTCAATACCATCTTTTGCCTGTTTTTCAATGGTTTTGAATAAATCATCTTCTTCCATATAGATTACAGAACCATCTTTTCTTATACTTTCAATTGCTGCTTGATAAACTGGAACTGAACCTACTGGTAAAGAGGACATATCCAATACTCTTCTTCTTATTTCATCCAAATCTCCACCGATACTTAATTCCATTAAACAGTCAGCACCATTATCAATTGCAATTTGTGCTTTTTCTACTTCTTCATCAAAATTAACAATATCGGTTGAAGTTCCAACAGTTGCATTTACTTTTGTTCTAAGCCCTGCTCCAATACCTGATGCTTCAATATCTCTATTTACATTACTTGGTATTACTATTGTTCCTTCTGCTACGGATTTTAATATAAAATCTTCTGAAACATTTTCTATTTTAGCAACATGCTTCATTTCTTCGGTTAAAATTCCTTTTTTTGCATCACTAATTTGGGTCATAATTAATCCTCTCAAATACTTTTTATAATAGTCAAGTTTATTTTAAAACTTTCTAATATTAATTTGATATTTTTTTATTTTAAGTTATTAGTATTTAAATTAGTAGGATTAATTTTAATTCCATTAAATTTGATATAACTAAAGTTTTTTTTAAAAAAAGTTTGTGTGATGTATTATTTTAAAAAATAAAGTGGTTTTGATAAAAATAAAGTAAAGTTGAAAAAAAGAATAGAATTAGTAAAATTCATTCATTCTTTCAAATGCTTCATCAAAGGTAGGCATATTTGTCTGACAACCTTGATTTTCAACAATAAATGAGGAAACAGATGATGCAAATTTAGCAGATTCTTCTAAGGATTCTCCATTTAAAAATCTTGATAAAAATCCGGCTCTATAAGAATCTCCAGCACCTGTTGGATCAACAGCCTGCCTGGTTACTGCATCGATTTTAATTTTGTCTTCATTAGAATAAATCTCACTACCGTTTGCTCCACAGGTTTTAACGATAATTTTTGGACCAATTTCTCTGAGTTGTGTTAAATCAACATTTAATGAGTCTAGGATTCTTTCAATTTCGTGATGATTTCCAAAAAGTATTGTAGTATTTTCGATAACTTCTTTTAACTTTTTAGTATCATACATTCCTAAATCTTGTCCAGGATCAAATGAAATAAGCAAATCTTCGTTTTTAGCTTCTTCTGAGCATTTCCAATTAAAATTAGGATCTCCTGTAGCGAGGTGTATTGCTTCAGCATTTTTAATAGCGGATGTAGGAACTTTACTTCCTTCAAACTCACGTGCTGCTCCCCAATAGAAATAACTAATCTGGTCTTCGTTATCATCTGTTAGGACAAAAGCGGTAGGTGTAGCTTCTCCGGGTACTATAATTAGTGAATCAGTGTCAATTCCTAAATTTTGCATGTGTTCGTAATATTCGCTTTTCTTAAAATCTCCCCCAACTGCTGAAACTAATGAGGTTTTTAATCCTAATTTAGCTCCAACACAAGCAACATTTGCAGCTGCCCCACCATTAAATGTTTTCATAGTGGTTATTGGAGCTGAAAAATTTGCTTTAGGAAATACAGGTACTCTAATGATGTAATCATGAGCAGAGTGACCAATTGCTAGTAAATCTCTGTTTTTTACCATAATATCGCCTTTTAATACTTCATTTTTATATTGTGTTTCATCATTATTTAATGTTTTGAAAACTCACGCGGTCGTATATGTGAATTTTCACAAAAACATTTTGTCATATGAGTGCATACAAAACTTTGTTATTTAATAGTAATTTCATTTTGCAAAGAGCATATGAAAAGTATTATCTGATTATTTCAAAACCCTGATTTTCAATATTATTTTGAGCATTATTCATTATATAATCAATATATTCATCAACTTCAGCTTTATCTTCTGTTACTTTAATAATACTAATTACATGTTTTGTATCAAATTTTAAAAGTTCATTTCCTTTGAAATAACTTGCATTTAAGAAACTATGTAAATTTTTTGAATTTTTAACAAGTTTAAATGCATCAAATTGTGAATTTACTTCAGTTTTAATATTATAATTGATATCATAATGGTCTAAACTGTGCCATGCAAGCCTTTGGGCTGAGCCTTTAACACTTACAAAGTCAAGATTTTCCAAATCTGAGATGTTTTCTATTTTTTTGGATTTTGGGCTTGAAATTAACACGAGATAATCGTAAGCTATTGGGGTAAAATTAATATCTCGCTCATATGCTATTAAAGGATCATCTAATGTAAGTATATCAACTGCACCTCTTTTTGCAAGTTCAAATGCATCTTCGTCACTGCTGCTGTATATATTTGTATTAAATTCCTGTGATATACTTTCCAAAAGTCCTGAGCTGATGTGGCCTCCGGCTATATTGATTGTGGATGTTTTTTCTATTTGAATTAAATATTTTTTAAATTCTTCAAGTAAATTCAATCCGTCTTCAGTAAGTTCACTTCCATTACCAACTTTTTCAGTAATTTTACAACCTAATTTATCCTCTGCTTTAAGTATTCTTCTATTAAAAACAGTATGTGAAATATTTAATTCTTTTGCAGATTTTCTTTGGGATTTAGTTCGGTTTAATGATTCTAAGCTTTGATATAATTTATAATCATAGATTTTACCATTTATTTCTAAACTGATTAATCCTTTTGATTTAAATTTCATTAATTATATATAAAATTGTAATCATAATTAATAATATTGATTTTAGGATTAGGTAAAATGGAAATAATGAAAACTTCTATTAAAGCTATATTAAATAACATCGTTGACGCTGAACAATATTTGGATAAAGATGCCATCAATTCGTTTGAAGATACTATTATTGCTGCTAATAATATTTTTGTTACTGGTGCTGGAAGGTCAGGTCTTGCTGCTAAAGCATTTGCAATGAGATTAATGCATTTAGGTTTAAGTGCATATGTTGTTGGTGAAACTATTTCTCCAGCTATAAATGAAGGTGACTGTATAGTTGCTATTTCAGGTTCTGGTGAAACAAACACTATTGTTTCTGCAGCTAAAATAGCTAAAAGTAGAGGTTCAAAAGTACTTTCTTTAACTTCCTATCCTGATTCTACATTAGGCCAATTATCTGATAGCTTTATTTTAGTTAAAGGTAGAACAAAAAAAGAAGTTGATGATGAAAATTACATGAAACGTCAAATTCATGGTAATTATACTTCACTTACTCCATTAGGTACTGCATTTGAGCTTACAACTTTAGTATTTCTAGATGCTATTGTATCTGAGTTAATGGAAAAAATGCAACAAACTGAAAGTGATTTAAAAGCTAGACACACAGTTTTAGAGTAAATTAATTCTGTTCTGATTATTGTATATATTACAGCGTTGGCCTCTTAGAAATCCAACCAATGTAATATTTCCTTTTTTTGCAGTGTTGTATCCTGAATTGGAAGGAGCTGCATTTGATGCAAGTATTGGAATTCCTGCACGTGTCATTTTAATAACCATATCTGCAGGCATTCTGCCACTGTATATTACATATGACTGTGATAAATCAAAATCATTTAATAATCCATAACCTATTACTTTATCAACAGCAACATGACGACTAACATCTTCTTTTACAATAAAATTATTCTTATAAACAATTCCTGCTACATGACATCCGCCTGTAGCTTGCCAAATTGTTGCTCTGTTTTTTAACTCCTCAATTCTGCTGATTAATTCACCAACATCAACTTTAAAATCACTTTCAACGACTTCAATGTTTTCGATTTTACTTCTCCAGCCTCCGGCGGAATCTGAACATAAAACACTTTCATAATCTTTTAAAAGCTCATTATCAATTTCAACATCAATATTTGTGTTATTTATTTCGATTTTTTTAATATCGTCTATTGACTTAACTAAATTTTCATTTACCAGATATCCAACTGCAAATTCTTTAAGGGAATCCTTAATAGCTGATAAATTACGTGTAATATTGTTATTGATTGTTAGGGTTACTGTTTCATCCATTACAACTTCTTCTTTGCATGGTTTTGAGGTATTGTTTTTATATACTATTGCGTCGATTTTTTTTGTATACATATTATCAGCTTAAATAACTATTTTCAAATTTAATTATAATTTAATTTATTAACTAATATTTAAATAAATATATTATAATTATATATTCGGAGTGTATTTTTTATGTTGACATTTGATGATGAAAAATTAATCAATAAGTGTTTGGATAAGTTCTTAAAGGAAAATAAATCCATTGATGTTGCCAGTTTAAAACTAAAAATGTGGGAATTTGCAAAATTAATGGCTAATAATGCTGAAATTACAGAAGATATTGTCAATAAAATATTGGAAGATTTATCTGTTATTGAAAATGCTGTACCTACAGTTCATGAATGGGCATTAAACAGAGACATTGTTCAAACAGATATCTGTGCTAAATGTGCAACTTGCAGTATAGTGTGTCCTAATGACCTTGTCAAATTTAATGAAAGACCATTTATTTTGGAGCAATGTTTACGTAAAGGAAATGGAATGTGTGCTGAGGTTTGTCCAAGAAAAATCACAGGATCTTATGATGTAAGAAACAGATTGGATAGTTTTGAAGAATATTATTATGCTAAATCAAATGTTGAAGGACAATCTGGCGGTGTAGTCACTAAACTCTTGCAGGATTTATTGGATGATGGTGAAATTGATGGTGCTGTTGTAATTGGAGCTAATAACTGGAAACCTGTTAGTGTAATTGTAACTTCAAGTGAAGGCCTTTATGACTTTAACAAAAATGTAGATACTTCCAAAAGTAAATATGCAATTTCATCACTTCAGGCTATTCGTGATGCTGGTGAAATGGGTCTTGAAAAAATTGCAGTTGTAGGACTTCCCTGTCAGGTTGCAGGTTTAAGAAATATTCAGTATCATCCATACATTTCAAAACATGGAGCAGAGAGAGGAAGAAACGGAAAACCTGCTAAAATACCAAAAATAGAATATATATTTGGATTATTCTGTACTGAAAAATTTGAATACTCAGAACTTGTAAAAAAAGTTGATTCACTTGATATTTCTATGGATGATGTTGTAAAATGTGATGTTAAAGGAAAAAACTTTATAATATCAACTGAAAGTGAAGATTACCCTATAAGTTTAGCTGATATTAAAGCATCACCAGGATGTTTGATGTGTAGGGATTTTGATGCAGAACTGGCTGATATTAGTTTTGGTGATAAAGGTTCACCAGACGGATTTTCAACAATAGTTGTCAGAACAGAAAAAGGAAAAATCATAGAAAAATACTTTGATTTAAACACAGATGTCAATACAGATGAAATTGATTTTATGAGAAACTTCAAGCTTAAACGTTTCAATAAAGAAGTTGAAAGTAGAGCTGAAAATGGAGAAGCTAATTCCTATTATTATATCTGGAGACACCCGGGTGTAGGTTCAGCTAGAAATAATCAGGTTTATTTAAGATTCAGAACTACTATTGGAGGATATTATAATCCTGATGTATTGATGAGAATATGTGAAGTTGCAGATAAATACAATGCTAAAATCAAATTAACATCCCGTGAAGAAATTGAAATTCAGGAAATCGATTTATGTGATGTTGAAGATATTGTTGGAGAATTTGAAGATGATGAAGTACTGATAAACGGTACTGAAGGACCATTATTCAGATCAATTATGGCATGTCCGGGTAGTGAACACTGTAATTTAGGTTTGGTTGATACAAATGAACTTGCAGAAGAAATTGAGAAAAACTATGCTGAAAAACCTGCTAATTACAAATTTAAAATGGGAATTACCGGTTGTCCAAACAGGTGTTTGGCTGTAACCACTACTGATTTTGGTATTAATGGGGTTAAAACTCCTGAAACTAAAGAAAACTGTAATGGTTGTGGAAGATGTCAGGATGTCTGTAAAGTAGATGCTATAGAAGTAAGGGGAGATACTTCAATAACAAACTATGGAATATGTGTTGGATGTGGAAAATGTATTGGTGCATGTCCAAATGATGCTAAAGGAATTAAATTTGAAGGTTATTCATTATATATAGGTGGAAAAGGTGGAAGAGAAACAATTATAGGCCATCAGATTTATGCTGAAACAAAACAAGAGATATATGATACTCTTGAAGCAGTATTTAAAATTTACAATGATTTAAGTATTAAACCTCAAAAAGAAAGACTTGCTCATACAATCAAAAGAGTAGGAGATTTGGATTTCTTTAATAAAGTAGAAGAATACAAAAGAAATAACTTATAGTTGGAGTTAATATGGTTGAAATTGAATATGTTCCAACAATCTGTCCTTACTGTGGGACAGGATGTGGACTCAATTTTGTTGTAAAGGATGGAAAAATAATTGGTGTAGAACCATATAAAAGACATCCTGTCAACGAAGGTAAAGTTTGTCCAAAGGGAAATTTTGGTTATGAGTTTATCAACCGAAATGACAGATTAACCACACCTTTGATAAAAGAAAATGGAGAATTTAGGCAGGCTTCATGGGATGAAGCCTTGGATATGGTTGCTTTGAAATTAAAAGAAGTTTCAAAAAGAGATCCAAATAAAATTGGATTTTATGCATGTGCCCGTTCACCAAATGAAAATATATATATTACACAAAAATTGGCAAGAGTTGCATGTGGAACTCAAAATGTAGACCACTGTGCAAGAATATGTCACGGACCGACAGTTGCAGGACTTGCTACTGCATTCGGTTCAGGAGCTATGACCAATGGATTTGACAGTATCAAAGAAGCTGATTATATTTTCTGCATTGGTTCAAATAATATGGAAGCACATCCATTATTTGGTCGTAAATTAATTCAGGCTAAAAAAAATGGAGCTAAACTTGTAGTAGTTGATCCAAGATTTACACCTACTGCTAAAATTGCTGATGAATATGTAGAATTTGAAACAGGTACTGACGTTGCTTTAATAAATGCAATGATTAAAGTTATTATAGACAATGACTTACAGGACGATGAATTCATAGCCAATAGAACTAAAGGCTTTGAAGAAATGAAAAAAGTCGTTGAAAAATACGACTTGGAGATGGCTTCTGAAATCACTGGTATTAAAGGTGAAGTCATTGAGCATTTGGCTTTGGAATATGCAAATGCAGATAAAGCAGCTATTGTATATTCATTAGGTATTACAGAACACTCA
Organism: uncultured Methanobrevibacter sp.; assembly: GCA_902785855.1. Taxonomy (GTDB): domain Archaea; phylum Methanobacteriota; class Methanobacteria; order Methanobacteriales; family Methanobacteriaceae; genus Methanocatella. Next base: position 11,635 of record CADAAJ010000028.1, read on the forward strand.
CATGGTGCAGATAATGTTATGTCAACTGCAAATCTTGCAATGCTTACAGGTAATATTGGAAGGGAAGGTACAGGAGTTAATCCTTTAAGAGGTCAGAATAATGTACAGGGTGCCTGTGATATGGGGGCACTGCCTACAGACTATGTGGGATATAGAAAAGTAGCAGATGAAAAGACAACAGAATGGTTTAATGATTACTACAGCTGTGATGATTGGAAAGTTAATTTACCTGCAAAACCAGGTTTAACATTAGTTGAAATGATGAATGCTGCTCATGCTGGAGATTTGGAAGTTTTATATATTCATGGTGAAGATCCGGTTTTATCAGATGCTGATGTTACCCACACTAGAGAAGCACTGAATAATCTGGACATGCTGATTGTACAGGAGTGTTTTTTAACAGATACTGCTCAATGTGCTGATGTTGTTTTACCTGCTGCAGGTTGGGGTGAGCAGGAAGGAACATTTACTAATGGTGAGAGAAGAGTTCAGTGTTTACATAAAGCCCAGGAACCTCCGGGTGATGCATGGCTTGACTGGAAAATCATGGAAGAAATAGCTATTAGAATGGGTGTTCCTAAATCATTATTCCATTATGAGTCTGCTGAAGAAATATTTGATGAAATAAGATATTGTGCACCTATAATGGCAGGTATGAACCGTGAAAGATTAGATACTCCTGAAGCACTTCACTGGCCGTGTTTATCTGAAGATGACCCATGTCAGCCATTAATGCATAAAGATAAATTTGCACATCCTGACGGACTCGGTGTTTTTCAGGCCATTGAACATATTGGGCCTGTTGAAAAGGTAGATGATGTTTATCCTTTATTATTAACTACAACCAGAGTTTTATTCCATTATCACGCAGCTATGACAAGACGTTGTGAAACATTGGATAATGAGGTAAAAACAGGATTCATTGAAATAAATACTAAAGATGCTGAAGATAGGGGAATAATTGATGGTGAAATTGTTAAAGCATTTTCAAGAAGAGGTGAAATTGCAATACCTGCTCGTATAACTGATGATATCAGACAGGGTATTGTTAATATTCCGATGCATTTTGTGGAATGTGCAGCTAATGTATTGACTAATTCTGATTCTTTTGACCCTAAATCTAAAATGGTTGAACTCAAAGCTTGTGCTATTCAGGTAGAAAAATTCGAAAATAAAGTTGAAATAAAAAGCAGAGTGTATAAAGATGGAACTGACAGGGATATTAAAGCTGAAAATATCTCAACAACTACTTTAAAAAGGGAGGATTGATTATGGCTGTTAAAGTTAATGATATGTTTTATGCATACTCAAAACAAGAAGATATCAATCAGAAAGGTGAATATGGTGGTGTAGTAACTACTATAATGAAATATTTACTTGAAAACAATATTGTAGATGGGATTGTTGGAGTAAATCAGGGTTGTGATATATATGATGCTCGTCCGGTACTTATTACAAAACCTGAAGATGTTATAAAAACTGCAGGTTCTATCCATTTCGGTACTTTAAATCTTGCTAAATTCATATACAAATATTTGGACGGTGCAAGAGATATGAAAATAGCTGTCAGCTGCAAACCCTGTGATGCAATGACTATTCGTGAATTGATGAAAAAAGGTAAAATCATCAAAGACAATGTTATTATGATCGGAGTTAATTGCGGTGGAACATTTTCTCCTGTTGCAGCTATTAACATGATTAAAGAAGTTTATAATTTCAATCCTTCTGATGTTATTTCAGAAGAAATTGATAAAGGTCAGTTAATTATAAAAACTTCAGATGAAGAGAAATCATTTAAAATAGATGAATTAGAGGAAAATGGATGGGGAAGACGTGAAAACTGTCAGAGGTGTTCTCTTAAAATTCCATTAAACTCCGATTTAGCATTAGGTAATTGGGGAGTTATTGGTGATTTAAAGGGTGATGCAACATTTGTTGAAGTATTCTCAGATAAAGGTGCAAGTGTTTTAAATGATGTTATTGAAAATGATTTGATAGCTTTTGAACAGCCTGATGAGAAAGGAATCGAACTTAGGGAAAAAATCAATAATTCAATGCTTATGCAGTCATTTAAGAAAAAAGAAATTGATTATGCAGGTACTACTGGAGATATTATTGATGTATTTCATAAATATGAGGATGAGTTTTCAAGATGTATGAAATGCTATGGATGTCGTGAAGCATGTCCTTTATGTTTCTGTGAAGACTGTTGTCTTGAAGCTGATGGTCCTGAATGGGTTCCTGGTGGATTTACTCCTGCTGCTCCATTTTTCCATTTAACTCGTATGGTGCATATGGTTGATTCATGTACTAACTGCGGACAGTGTAGTGAAGTTTGTCCTTGTGAAATTCCGGTAGCTAAAGTATGGAGTACTGTCAATAATAAAATTAAAGAAACTTACGGATATATGGCTGGTTTTGATACAGGTAGTCCAATTCCATTTACTGATCATGTATCTAAGGTTAAAAAATTATAATTTTACTTGTTGAATGGTTCTCGGTTATTAATGCCTTGTAAAAAGATTTTTTCTAAATCTTTTTCACTTTCATTATTTCTGATGTGACTTATCAATTCAACAAGATTATCATTTCTTAAAAGGCATGGTTTAATTTTTCCATCAGGAGTTATCCTTAATCTGGAACAATTTGCACAAAATTTAGAGTTATCAACTGGTCTTACTATCTCGATTTCTCCATCGTTTATGTAATATTTTTTACGACCCTGCATAAATTTACGTTCATGCACATCACTAGCTATATCACTTAACTCTTTTTCAATAGAATCTAAATTATAATGGTAATCTTCACTGAATTTGTCATCATCACAGTTTTCACTTTCGATTAATTCAATCAGCTGAAGGACAATATCATGTTTTTTAGCAAATTTAAACATTTTTTTTATTTCATTTTGATTAATGTCCTTCATGATAACCATATTAATTTTAACAGGATATAATCCAACTTCTACAGCTTTTAAAATACCATTTTTAGCTTCAGTTAAATAATCTTTTTTTGTAATATGTTCATAAGTTTTTCTGTCAAGTGTATCAAGGCTTACATTAACTCTATCAAGACCTGCATCCTTTAAATCTTTGGCATATTTTTCTAAAAGAGTACCATTTGTTGTCATTGAAATATCTTTAAAGTTTAAACTAGCTATTTTTCTGACAATTTCGACAATGTCTTTTTTAAGTAATGGTTCTCCTCCGGATATTCTTATTTTTTTAACTCCTAATTTTTTAGCTATTTTACAGATTGTATATATTTCATCAGGAGTCATCTCATCATCTGAGCGAACCATTCCATCATGATGGCAGTATAGACAATTCAAATTACATCTGTTTGTTAGTGTAATTCTAAGTGAAAGTATTGGTCTTTCATAGTTGTCTTTAACGCTAGTTTCTATCATATAATCATTCTTCAAGTTTTATTTCAATTTTATTTATTTTCTCTTCAGTTTTAAGAGAGTTAATAATTGCATATGTAGTTTCTTTTAAAATACCCTGACTGAATTTGTTAATTTCAAGATTTTCATTATTTGTTTTAAGAGTAATGTCTGAGTCAATTAGATTTTCATCTTTTATATTTGATATAGTGAGGTTTATACTTTTTACTTCATCCGGTGTTTTAAGACTTTTTATCATAGCTTTTATTGAGTTACTTACAATATTTTTTGTGAAATTGTTGATTTTTAGTGGTTTTTCGTTGATTTTTATTTTTAAATTGGTATTTTCTTTTTGAAGTGTGTTTTCATCAGGTATTAACACTTCAATATCTTTAACCTCATCAATATTGTAATCTTTAAGGTTTAATGTATTTATAATTCCTAAAACATTTTGTTTTAAATAATCACTTACAAATCTATTTAGTCCAACTACTTTACCATCAATTGAAAGATAACTGTGTGTTTTATCCAAATCATCAGTAGTTAATTTAGCTGATCTGATTTGTGATGCTATATCTTCTCCATTATTAAATCCGCAGTTATTTGCAAATAATGTATCTACAATATCATGACTTCTTTTTTCTATAATGTCAACAAGTTCTTTTAATCCATTATTATCAATTTTAAATGAATCTACTTCTTTTATTGTGTATTCATCAACTACATCACTGGATGTAGCTATTTTTGGATAGTTATATCTTTTAAATCCTTCAATAACTACAAAATCAATATCGTCAAAGTGTTTAATTAAAAATAGTAGTCTGTTTAAATCCAGTTCTTTTTTTACATTAAAAAAGGTAGTAGAACCAATACCGACAACAACATCAGCTCCAGCTTGTTTGTGTCTCCATGTGTCGGTGTCTTTTCTATCCATTTCCATTGTATGGTGGGAATGTTTAATAGATGCTACTTTATAGCCTCTTTTTGTCAGTTCTTCAATAACTTTTACTGTTAGTGAAGTTTTTCCTGAATTTTTCTTTCCCACTATTGATACTATTTTCATTTTTTTAACTCCTGAATAATCTATATATTTTATATTATTATAAAAATTTCTAATCAAAATTATGTGTAGTTACTACACATTTTAGGTTAACCTAAAAAAATATGCTTATTTTTGCTGTTTTTGTAATACTTTTTAACTAATTTAGTATTACAAATTTTATCATATTTTTTCAATTTTTGATATTTTTATTAATTTATTAAAATCAATTTTTAATTTTAAGATTCAGATATTTTTATTTAAATTAGATTGGCATTTTTATGAGTTTTTTTAGATTAAACTTTTTTTTAATTAATTTTTTAAAAAATTTTTGTGTAGTATTCCCACAGTTATATATAAGACTTCTGATTTGATTCTAGTAGGCAACTATATTTATATAAGAAAAGATATGTGTAATCATTACACATGGTGGTTCAAAATGCCGAAACATATTGCATCTGGTTTAAAATATTTGGCTGCGGTCAAGTTAAAAGATGCTGGTAAAAGTCATCAAGTAATTGCTGACGAGTTAGGTGTTGATAGATCTACTATTTCACACTATCTGAATGGTAGAAATTTATCTTGGAACTCAATTGATGTTGCAAGAACTATCGTAGAACTATGCCCCAGGGATTTTTTGAAAATGACCGAGGCAATATTTGAGGAACCAGAACAGAGTCGAAAAATTGTGAATATTTGCAGAGAAAGTAATTTCGAAGTAATTATAGAAGATTCCTGTATTGGTTGCGGCTTATGTGTAAGTGCATGTCCTATGAAAACTATTAAATTAGAATCATTAACGGCACATGCAGACTCCATACAATGTTGCGGTTGTCAGCTATGTAGCGATGAGTGCCCAACTAATTCTATAAAAATTTTGGAGATAGAATATGATTAGAAATTTAAAAGAGGTTAAAGACAACAACTTTGACATCACAAGATCAGCAGATGAAGTCAGAAAGTTATCTTTCAACGACCATGTCTGTCTTGGATGTGGAATTTGTGAATCTACTTGTCCTGTTGAAGCAATTACATTAAATGAAATTGCTATAGATTCACGTAACAGATTGTCCAATGACATCTACTTCAGTGGTCATGAAAAAATAGCTCAAAATTTCCATGATGACTTTGATGTTCAAAGAGTAACTGTTAACGAAAGCAAATGTGTATTATGTGGTATGTGCAGTGGTTTATGTCCTGTTGATGCTTTAGTATTAACTATTGATGGCGTACCAATTAGAGAAATTGATGCATATCCTCACTACAACGCTTTCTCAGAAATTGATGATGACGAATGTGTTTACTGTAAAAGATGTGAAGTTGCATGTCCTCGTGATGCAATTGTCATTGAAAGAGTTTTACCAGACCGTGCAGACTTAGTAACTGGTGAAATTAATGTAGATGATGATGAATGTATTTACTGTGGTGTATGTGAAGAATTATGTCCTGCAGAAGCAATTGTCGTAGATAAAGAAACTGGTAAAGAATCCATTGTTATTGACAAAGACAAATGTGTATACTGTTTAGTATGTAAAAAATCTTGTCCTACCAATGCTATCAAAGCTATTTGTAGAGCATGTAACTATGGAGAATACGACTTAGATCCTTCAAAAGCTGTTGTTAAAGGTAACTCTGTAATCGACTCAGAACTTTGTGTATTCTGTGGTTGGTGTGAAGGAGTATGTCCAACTGATGCAGCAAAACATAAAAAACCATTCAAAGGTTCTATTGAAGTAGATCAAGATAAATGTCAAGCTTGTGGAGCATGTGTAGATATTTGTGGTTGTAATGCTTTAGCATTCCCTGTATCTTCAGGTCCAGGTTCAAGATTAGATCACATCATTGCTTATGATGATTACTGTGTACGTTGTAAAGCATGTGCAAAAGCATGTCCTAATGATGCTATCACTGTAAAAAGAACTGAAATTGATCACACTCCTACAAATTCAGCTACTTGGACAGATGCTTTAAATGCAATTAAAGACTAGGTGATTATATGGAACTTAAAGTTAATCAAGATAATTGTTTAGGATGCGGGATTTGTGTAATTGCATGTCCTGTAAATGCAGCTATCAGTCCTGAAAATGCTGGTGGTAATGGTGCTAAGACTGAAGAAGTTATTATGATGGTAGAAAACGGTTTTATCAAACTTTTCAGTCCTGAAAAATGTGAATTGTGTGGAACATGTCAAATGTTTTGCCCAGTAAATGCTATATGGTTAGAATAGGGGGATTATTTTATGCATTATGCTAATACTTATTTAGAAAAACCTGTTGTACCTGATGTTAAAATTACTGGTGAAGGAACTACTGATGTTTTAAAATGTATGTTAAACACTGGTTCTGACATTTACCAAGGTGCTTGTAAAAAAAGAGGATCCACATTAAAAGAAGAATACAAAAACGCTTCCGGTACTTGTTACATGGATCCTAGGGATATGGCAAAGTTAGGTGTAAACAACTGGGATACTGTTCTTGTTAAAACCGATTTCGGTGAAGTTGTTGTAAACGCAGCAGTATCAAGAGACGCACCTCACGAAGGAACAGTATTTATTTGTAAAGGTCCTTGGGCTAACACAATTGTAAGTCACGATACTTACTGTTGTTCTGACCCTACTTACAAAGGTATTAAATGTACTGTTGAAAAAACAGATAGAGAAGTTTTACTCATGGCAGATTTAATGAGATGGGTATACAAAAAATACGTTGATGAAGAAGATGACGATGTTGTTGAAAACATGGAATCTTTAGGTGAATTACCTGTTTACCACGGACGTAAATGGAAGGAGTTGATTGATCATGACTTATGAACCACCTGTAACTGATTATGATTACATTGTTGAAAATTGTACCTGTGCATTTTGTGGTTGTAATTGTGACGATTTAGATTACTTAGTTAAAGATAATCATGTTGTTGCTGTAAGACACGCATGCAGATTAGGAGCAAGTAAAATCATGGAAGATATGGACCAAAGATTACTTGTTCCAATGGTTAGGGATGAAAACGGAGAACTCAAAGAAGTTGACTGGGATACTGCTTTAGATAAAGCTGCTGAATACATTGCTAATTCCATTAGACCAGTATTCTATGGTTGGTCTGAAACTTCAACTGAATGTATGAAAGAAGGAGTAGCATTAGGAGAATATATTGGTGCTGTATTAGATAACCAAGCTACTATCTGTCACGGTCCTTCACTCCAAGCTGTGCAAAATGCAGGTTACCCTATTCAAACCTTAGGAGAAGTTCAAAACAGAGCAGACGTTGTTGCTTACTCTGGAAGTAACGCTATGAACTCTCACCCAAGACATATGGCAAGATATGCTGTATTCTGTAGAGGATACTTCAGACAAAGAGGAAGATTCGACAGAACTGTTATTACAATGGACCCTAAATTCTCAGATACTGCAAAATGTTCTGACAAATGGATAGGATTCGAACAAAACGGTGACTACGGTTTCTATAACGCTATTAGAGCTGTACTCAGAGGAAAAGAATTATACCAAGATGTAATTTCTGGAATTCCTAAAGAAGATATTTACGAATTAGCAGAAGAAATGAAAAATGCAGAATTTGGTGTTCTCTTCTTCGGTTTAGGTTTAACCCACACTTTATCAAAACAAAGAAACATTGATATTGCAATTAAAATGGTACAAGACTTAAACAAATACAGT
>CADAAJ010000029.1 GCA_902785855.1 uncultured Methanobrevibacter sp.
CAAAAGCACAAGATTAAGAAACAAAGAAACAAGACTAAAAACACTAGTTTACAATATAGTTCAATACATCAAAATTTCACATAGGATTTCAACATAGCCGTGTTTTAAAATATATTTATTAATATGAATATAGATAAATTATATATGTTATTTTGTTTAATGTGTTTCATTTAACAAAATTAAATTTTATGAAATAGGTGAAATTAATGGATTTAATAGTAGCAAAATTTGGTGGAACATCGGTTGGTAATGGTTCCAGAATTAAAAAAGCAGCACAATCTGTTGTGAATGAATATATGAAAGGTAATCAAGTAGTTGTTGTTGTATCAGCTGTTAATAAAACTACTGATGACCTTATTGGACTTTCTAATGAAGCTATTGGCGATAGTTTAACAGACAAGCAAAAGGCTGAAATTATGGCTATGGGTGAATTGACTAGTGCAAGATTATTTTCTGCAACTATTGAATCTTTAGGAGTAAAATCTGAATTTATTGATCCTTTTAATGATTTATGGCCTATAATGACAGATTCTAATTCTTTAGAAGCTAAAATTGATTTTAATAGCACTGATAAAAATATTGAGGGCATTAAAAATTTAACTAATCAGGGTATTATTCCTGTAATCTGTGGATTTTTAGGTAAAGGTCCTAGTGGTGAAATTACTACCTTGGGAAGAGGTGGAAGTGATGTATCTGCATTCTTAATTGGGCACTGTTTAGATGCTAATGAAGTGATTATAGTTACTGATGTAGATGGTGTAATGTCTACTGATCCTAACAAAATTGAAGAAGCAGAATTATTGGAAGAAATTTCTGTTGAAGAATTAAGGGATTTGGCTACTCATGGAGCACAGGTTCTACATCCACATGCATTAAAATATAAAGATCCATTAATCAGTGCAAAAATTATAAACTTCGATAAAGGCGATTTAACTGCTAAAGGTACTAGAATTGTTGGTCCGTTTGAAGGTGAATTATTAAAATGTGTAACACTTCATAAAAATCCTATTTCTCTTATAGCTATTGTTGGAGAAGCTATGCTTAAAAAAGTTGGTTTGGTAGCTGGATTGGCTAATGAACTTGCTGAAAATGGTATTAATATATTTGGTATTTCTGCAGGTCAAAACTCAATAACCACTTTTGTTGAAAAGGCAGATTCAAATAATGCTTATCATTTATTACATCATTTTGTAATTGAAAGTGATGTGTTAAGTTCCTTGTCTTTGGGAAGGGATACTGCTATGATAACTTTTGTAAGTCCGGACATTATTGAAACTCCAGGTATTATTTCTGATATTACAGAACCGCTTAGAAAAAATAATATTAATATTCTTGAAATTTCTTCTTCACAAACTGCAGTTGTATTATTTGTTGACTGGGAAGATGGTGAAAAAGCTCATAAATTATTAAACGAGGTTTTAGAATGAATTTTGAAGGAACATACGTTGCTATGGTCACTCCATTAAACAATGATGGAAGTGTTAATGAAGATGGTTTTAGATCAAATATTAATTATTTGATTGATAATGGTGTTAATGGATTAGTTGGTGCTGGAACTACTGGTGAATCAGCTACATTAAATCATGAAGAACATCAACATATAATTGAAGTTTTAGTTGATGAAGTTGATGGTAGAGTTGAAACAATTGCAGGAACAGGTAGTAATTCTACTTCCGAAGCATTAAATCTTACTAAATTTGCAGAAGATGCTGGTTGTGATGCTGCTTTGTTAATCACTCCATATTATAATAAACCTCAACAACATGCATTAGTAAATCATTATGAATCAATTGCTAATTCCTGTGACATTCCAATCATTGCTTATAATGTTCCATCACGTACTGGATGTAATATTGAAGTGGATACTACAGTTGAATTGGCTAAAATTGATGGTGTTGATGCAATTAAAGAAGCTAGTGGTAGTGTAGATAAAGTATCTGATATTTATAATGCTTTATTAAATGAAGGTCTTGAAGATGAATTCAATATTCTCTCAGGTGAAGATTCATTAACTTTACCTATAATGGCTGTAGGTGGAACTGGTGTTATTAGTGCATCTGCTAATGTTGATTCTAAAAGAATGGTTTTAATGGTTGACAGTATTTTAAATGATGATTATACAAGAGCATTGGAACTTCACTATGAAATGTTGGAATTAATTAGGGCTCTTTTCATTGAAAGTAATCCTGTTCCTGTTAAAACTGCTATGAATTTAATGGGACTTCCATCTGGAACTTTAAGAGAACCATTATGTGAAATGACTGATGAAAACTTGGAAATTCTTAAAAAAGCTTTAAAAAATTCTAATTTAATATAAAATGTAGGTAATAATATGATTAAAGTTGCTGTAACTGGAGCTGCTGGAAGAATGGGCTCCGGTATTATTAGAAAAATTTATGAACAAAATGATATGGAAGTAGTTGCTGCTATTGAAATTCCTGATACTCCTCTTGAAGGAAAAGATGCAGGTATTCAAGCTGGAATTGATGAACTTGGTGTTAAAATTACTGGTGCTGAAAATTTGGAAAGTGCTTTAAAATCATCAGGTGCTGATGTTTTGGTTGATTTTACAATTGCTTCTGCAGCTGTTGAAACAATTAAAATAGCTACATCCTGTGGTGTTGGTGTTGTAGTTGGTACTACTGGTTTTAGTGAAGAACAAATGGATTCAAATATTCAAAACATTGAAAAAAATAATGTTCCTGCAGTAATTTCATCAAATATGGCTATTGGAGTTAATGTATTCTTTAACACATTAAAAAAATTAGCTCCGCTTTTATATGATTTTGATATTGAAATTATTGAAGCTCATCATAATCAGAAAAAAGATGCTCCATCCGGAACAGCTATGACTGCTTTTGAAGTAATAGCTGGCGAACTTAACCGTGATGTTGAAGAAGTTGGTGTTTATGGAAGAAAAGGTTTAGTTGGTCAGAGAACTCCTGAAGAAATAGGTGTTCATGCTATACGTGGTGGAGACATTGTTGGAGATCATACTGTAATGTTTGTTGGTGATGGTGAAAGAATTGAACTTAAACATCAGGCTCACACAAGAGAAGTTTTCATCGCTGGTGTAATTAGAGCTATTCGTTACATCCCTAAAGCGGATAAAGGAAAAATCAGCAGTATGAATGATGTTTTAGGATTAGAATAGGTGTTTAATATGGTAAATGTTGGTATACTTGGTGCAACTGGAATGGTTGGTCAAAGATTTATTCAGTTATTGGATAATCATCCTGATTTTGAAATTAAAGCTTTGGCAGCTTCTTCTCGCTCAGCAGGTAAAAAATATGAAGATGCTACTACCTGGTATTTGGATGAAGAGATGCCTGAATCCGTTCGTGATATTGTAGTATGTGAAACTAATCCTGATGATATGGATAATGATGTAGATATTGTATTTTCTTCTCTTCCAACAGAATTTGCAGCTAAAGTTGAAAAAGATTTTGCTCGTGATTATGTTGTTGCAAGTAATGCTAGTGCACATAGGATGAAGAAAAATATTCCTCTTGTTATTCCGGAAGTTAATCCGCAGTATCTTGACATGATTGATGCTCAGCAAAAGGAAAATGATTGGGATGGATTTATTGTTACCAATCCTAACTGTTCAACTATTGCATTAACTTTAACATTAAAACCTATTGTTGATAATTTTAATTTAAAGTCTGTTAGAGTATCTACAATGCAGGCTGTATCTGGAGCAGGATATAATGGTGTTCCATCTATGGCTATTGTTGATAATCTTGTCCCATATATTGGTAGTGAAGAGGAAAAAATGGAATCTGAAACTTTACACTTATTAGGGTCATTTGATGGCAGTAAGGTTGTTGATGCAGATTTTAATTTAAGTGCTTCTTGTCATAGAGTTCCTGTTATTGATGGGCATACGGAAGCAGTATTTATTGAATTGGATGATGACTTTGATATTGATGATATTAAAAATACTATGTCAAATTTCAAAGCATTGCCACAACAGTTAAATTTATTCTCAGCTCCTGAAAATCCAGTTATTATTAAAGATGAGGATGACAGGCCTCAACCTAGAATGGATAGAAATGCTGGTAATGGTATGGCTGTTACTGTTGGTAGGTTAAGAAAAGATCAAGCATTTGATAATAGTTTTAAATATGTTCTTGTTGGACATAATACAATTCGTGGTGCTGCTGGTGCTTCAATATTAAATGCTGAGTTGATTAATGATAAAATACTTTAGTTTTATCATCTTATTTTTCTTATTTTTTTTTATTTTTTTCTAATTTTTCAATCTTTTTTTTATTATTTGTAATTTTATTTTTAGAATAATTTTAGGGTTTAATTTAAATAGTATAAAATAAATATTTTATATCAAGGAATTATATTGTACAATTTATCGGAGTTTCAAAAATTATTATATTATGATTTATTGAAATTGATATTGGGATAAAATTTAAACTAAGGGATAAAATGGAAATAGGGATTGATGCTGAAAAAGATACACTGCAATCTTTAATTCGGTCTTGCCTTCTAGAGCTTAATTCATTAAAATTTCAATTAACTGAGCTTGAAGTGGAGCGATCTAATGACAACTCTCCGCAAAGGCTCAAAGAACTCGAGCAAAATGTTGTTGATAAAGAAAAAGAAGTTTCTGTCATCAAATTTAAAGCTGAAGATGAAATTAATCTTTTAAAGAAGGAACTTGAAGAAAAAGATAGTTTAATTAAAAATCAAGAAGATAGGATTTATGAATTAGATTATGTTAACAATTCACTTGATGAGATTAAGGAATATTTCGCTGAACAGTTACGTGATTACAAGAAAAAGGAATTAGCGGATGTTAATGATAGATTAAATGAGTCTTATAAGAGTATTGCTGAAAAAGAGGCTCAAATTAATTCTCTTTCAAGAACTGTTGATGAATATAAGATCAGAGTTATTAAACTTGAAAATAATGTTGAATCTCAGGCACAAATTTTAGAACTTGAAAAACAGCTTGAACTTAAGGATAATGAGATTCGTATTAAAGAAACTGAACTTTCTAGAAAAGAATATGAGTTAAATAATTTAAAACAACAAACTATCCCTAAAGATGACTATATTTCCCTTCAAACTCAATTCGAATCTGAAGTTTCAGCAATGGATAATGAACTTTCTTCTTTAAAACAAGATTCTATCCCTAAAAAAGATTATGAAAGTCTTAAATCCCGTTTCGATTTAGAAATTAAAAGTTTAGATAATCAGATAAATGATTTAAAACGAAATACTGTTCCTAAAGATGAATATATTGCTCTTCAAAATAAAATTAATGCTAAAGAAAATGAGATTCAGTTTATCAGGGAACAGATGGTTTCTCATGAAGAGTATATTAAACTTCAAAATGAGTTACATAGGAAAAACGATAGGATTAAACGTTTAGAAGAAATTAACGATTTCTTTAATGAGCTTCAGGAAGAACAAGAATCTTTTGAAACTCAGGATGTTACTCCTCCTTTCAAGTTGGAGAAAAAACAACGTAGATAATTTTATCTACTATTTTTCATTTATTCCTATACACTCACTTAGTTAATGTAAGTTATTTTCAGATGAGAGTTTATATTTTTAATTTTTTGCTTTATTATTTTAATACTTTTATCATCAACTATATGAATTTTTAAAGCTAACGTTAAGAATTAGTGGGTTTAATTTTTTTGATTTTTTGACAATATTCTTTTTCTTACTTTTATTTACTTTATACCATAAAGTATTTATATAACCTTAAACTCATGTATTAAGTAGAAAGGTTTTGTCAACAATATAACTTATTTTCTCATGTTGATATTATAAACTGATCTATTTATTTATTAAAAATTAAAAAGGTGATTATTAATGGCACAAGGACAACCAATTTTTATTTTACCTGAAGGTACTAACAGGTCTGTCGGAAGAGATGCACAAAGAAATAACATTTTAGCTGGTAAAGTATTAGCTGAAACTGTAAGAACTACTTTAGGTCCAAAAGGTATGGACAAAATGTTAGTTGACGGACTTGGAGATATTGTTGTAACCAACGATGGTGTAACAATTTTAAAAGAAATGGATATTGAACATCCTGCAGCAAAAATGCTTGTAGAAGTAGCAAAAACCCAAGAAGATGAAGTTGGAGACGGAACTACTACTGCAGTAATCATTGCTGGAGAATTATTAAAAAAATCTGAAACTTTACTCGACTCAGATATTCACCCAACTATCATTGCTATGGGATACAGAAAAGCAGCTGAAAAAGCACAAGAAATTTTAGATGAAATTGCTATTGATAAAGTAGATTCTGAAACTTTAATGAAAGTTGCTATGACTGCTATGACCGGTAAAGGAACTGAAGCTGCACGTGAACCATTAGCAAAATTAATTGTTGATGCTGTTGAAGCAGTTGCTGAAGATGATATTGTTGACACAGATAACATTAAAATCGAGAAAAAAGATGGAGCTGTTGTTGAAGAATCCACATTAGTTGAAGGTGTAATTGTAGATAAAGAAAAAGTACACCCGGGTATGCCATCTGAAATCAATGATGCAAAAATTGCTTTAGTTAACACTCCTTTAGAAGTTAAAGAAACTGAAGTTGATGCTGAAATCAGAATTACTGATCCTGCTCAAATGCAAGCATTCATTGAACAAGAAGAAAAAATGGTAAAAGACATGGTTGACAAAGTAGCTAACAGTGGAGCTAATGTTTTATTCGCACAAAAAGGTATTGATGACTTAGCACAACACTACTTATCCAAAGCAGGAATTTTAGCTGTTAGAAGAGTTAAAAAATCAGATATTGAAAAATTATCCAGAGCTACTGGTGCTAATGTTATTTCTAACTTAGATGATTTAACTTCCGGTGATTTAGGTAAAGCTGGTATTGTTGAAGAAAGAAAAATTTCCGGCGAAGACATGATTTTCGTAGAAGAATGCAGTGGAGCTAAATCTGTAACATTATTCGTAAGAGGAAGTACCAAACACATTGTTGATGAAATCGTAAGAGCAATTGAAGATGCTATTGGTGTTGTAGCAGCTACTGTTGAAGATGATAAAGTTGTTGCTGGTGGAGGAGCTCCAGAAATTGCAATGGCTAAAAAACTCAAAGACTATGCTGAATCCATCTCTGGAAGAGAACAATTAGCTGTAAATGCATTTGCTGAAGCTTTAGAAATTGTACCTAAAACCTTAGCTGAAAATGCAGGATTAGACAGTATCGATTGTTTAGTAGATTTAAGAGCTGCTCAAGAAAAATCATTCTACATGGGATTAGATGTATTTACTGGAGAAGTTGCTGACATGAAAGATTCTGGTGTAATTGAACCTAAACGTGTTAAAAAACAAGCTATCCAATCTGCATCTGAAGCAGCTGAAATGATTTTAAGAATCGATGATGTAATTGCATCAACTAAAGGCCCTGAAGATATGGGTGGTATGGATCCTTCCGCAATGGGTGGAATGCCTCCAATGATGTAAATTTTTACATCTACTTTTTTTCTTTTTTTATGTATTCAAATCGACTTATTTTTAAAACATCTAATAATGATGAAATTTTTTATCTTAAAGACACTTTATTAATTAATTTTGGTGTTAATCGTAATGGAATTTCCACTTCTCAATTAAACGGTGGAACAAATAAATCTTATCAATCTGTTTTTAATCAACATCTCTCACAGAATGAAATTGATTATCTTGAAACTCATAATGTTAAGGATTATTTAATAAACAAATGTGAAAAATTAAATATTGATTTTAATTTTTCTACAGGTTTGTTAACACTTGCCCGTGTAGAAAATACAAGTATTGTTTTTAAAAGTGAACATAATATTGATGTTATTGCTATTACTACTGCAGGTGTTCGAACCAATGCATCAAGGGCTGGAGATAATGCTTCATACTGGGAAGAAAATGGTGAATTTCATTTTGGAACAATAAATATTATTTTACTTACCAATGTTAAACTTGATGAATTTGCATTATCTGATGCTTTTATGACTGCCTGTGAAGCTAAAACTGTTGCACTTACTAATTTAAAAATTTCTTCACAGTATTCTAATGGTTATGCAACAGGTACTGGTACTGATGGTGTTTGTATATTTTCAAATTTGGATTCAGACAATACATTAACAAATGCAGGCAAGCATTCCAAGTTAGGGGAGTTAATTGCTAAAGCTGTTATTGAATCTACAACAAAAGCTATTAAAAAACAGGTTTGGATTTCCGATAAATCCCAATCAAATGTTTTAGTTAGATTAAATCGTTATAAACTGGATATTAATGAATTTTATAATAATTTGGATTGTGATAAATACCAATTTATTCAGAAACTTCAATGTGATGCAAAAAATCAATACAATGTAGCTATTACATCATCCATTTTAAATTTAATAGATGAATATTATTGTAATATGATTAATAAGGATGATGCATATGATTTATCTAAAAAAATATTAAAAAATTGTAATAGTTATCCAGTCAAAAAACTGCTGGACTATTGGATAAACTATTTCATTCATTAATATTAAATTCTATTAATTTATCATTGTCTTTAACAATTTTTGCAATTGATTCTTCAGCATTATTTAGTTTTTCATTACATACTTTAACTAATTCCATTGCTTTTTCGAATTCATCAATTGCTTCATCTAATGGTACATCTCCATTTTCTAATTTATTTACAATATCTTCTAATTGTTCTATACTTTCTTCAAAACTTAATTTTTCCATTAAATCACCTTTGTATTTATTGTTCCATCATCTAATTTTATTTTTACTTCATCTCCAACTTTAACATCATCAACAGAAGATATAATTTCTCCATCTTTCTCAGCAATACTATATCCTCTTTTCAGTGTTAAAAGTGGATTTAAAACTTCCAGTTTGTCAATATTTCTATAATATGATTCTTTTTTTCTTTTGATAATTTCATTCGGATTTTTTAATATAAATGAGTTTTTAAGTTGCTGTAACTGATTTTTATTTTTAGTAATTATATTTTTTGATGTAAATTCAATTTTATTAATTAAATTGTCCAAATGCATTTCTTTAATTTCATAAATTGATTCGGGGTTTTTAAAAATCTGTTTTTTTGCAATATAATCCAGTCTATTTTTATTGTGTGCAATTCTATTTTCCATAGTTTTTATTAATTTTTCATCAATTTGTTTTATGGTATTTTTGATTTCTTTTAGTTCAGGTACTGCCAGTTCAGCTGCTGCAGTTGGTGTTGGGGCTCTTAAGTCTGCTACAAAATCAGATATAGTATAATCAATTTCATGGCCTACTGCACTTATTATTGGAATTTTACATGCATAAATTTCACGTGCAACACTTTCTTCATTAAAAGGCCATAAATCTTCAATACTTCCTCCTCCACGACCTACAATTAATGTGTCCAAATCATATTCCTGTGCATGTCTGATTTGGCGAATTATTTGGGGAGCAGCTTGATCACCCTGAACTAATGTTGAAAATACTAAAATTTCACAATATGGGTATCTTCTTTTAATTGTAGTGATGATATCTTTTATTGCAGCTCCTGTAGATGCTGTAACAACTCCGATTTTTCTTGGAAAAGCAGGAATTTGTTTTTTATGAACATCATCAAATAATCCTTCTTTTTTGAGTTTTTTCTTTAACTGTTCAAATGCAATATGTAATTCTCCAATACCGTCTTCGGTGATTCTTGTTGCATATAACTGATATTTTCCATCTTTTTCATAAACTTCTATTTTACCTTTGATGATAACTTTCATCCCGTCTTTGGGCTCAAACTTTAAAGAACGTTTATTGTACTTAAACATTACTCCGCTGATTTGGGATTTTTTATCTTTTAATGTAAAATAGCTATGTCCGCTGCTATATGTTTTATAGTTGGATATTTCACCTTTTACATAGATGTTTTTTAAATTAACATCAAATTTCATTTTTTTGTTAATATAGGCATTAATTTGAGATACCGTTAAATGTTTTTCTTCCATTTATTCACCCTTGAATCAATATTGTTATTATGTTGTTTTTATTTAATACTTTTTTCATTTTTTTTGAAAATATTTATTAACATTATAAGCTAATATATAGATTAATTATACTTTAATGAGGTGTATTTAATGAGAATTAAAGATGAATTTTTTGGCAAAGAAGTACTTGATGCAGATATTAATATTGTTGGTAAAGTTTCCGATGTTATTTTTGATAAAAATTCATATGAAATTACAGATATTGTTCTTAAAAAAACAGGTTTTTCAGAACAATTAAAATCAAGTGAAAATATTGTGCCTATGGAAATGGTTAAAGTTATTGGGGATAAAATTTTACTTAAAGATGTAGATGATTTATAATGTCTTCTAAAGAATATTTAATTGATTTATTAAAGGAAAATGAAGTTTTTCTTGAAGGTGATTTCACTTTATCTTCAGGTAAGAAAAGTAATTATTATATTAACATGAAAAAAGCAATTACAGAGCCTGAAATCTTATCTACAATTTCAAAATTGATTACAGAAAAAATATCAGATGACGATATTGATAAAGTTGCAGGACCTGCTTTAGGTGCAGTTCCTATTGCTACTGCAGTCTCACTTGAATCAAAACTGCCTTTATTAATGATTCGTAAAGAAAAAAAGGGTTACGGTACATCTAAACTCATTGAAGGTGAATTAAATGAAGGTGATGATGTTATTGTAGTTGAAGATGTTTCAACTACTGGAGGGTCTCTTTTAAAAGCAATTAAAGCTATTGAAGAGAATGGTGGTAATGTTGTCCGTGCTTTTGTTGTTGTTGATAGGCAGGAAGGTGCTATTGAAGAGTTCAAAAATCATGGTATTGATTTAGAACCTTTAATTACCGTTGATGAATTTTTTAATTAAAATTCATTTCTATTTTTTTTGCACATGATGAACAAAATGGGGTAGTTCATCAACTATAATGTCCATTGCGGTTTTTACTGCATTTGGAGAGCCTGGCATTGAAAAAATAATTGTTTTTTTATAAACTCCAGCTGTTGCTCTTGAAAGTAATGCGGCAGATCCAATTTCCTCATAAGATTTGGCTCTGAATAGCTCTCCAAATCCATCAATTTTTTTCTCAAAAAGTAATTCAACTGTTTCAACGGTAATGTCTCGTGGAGATAATCCGGTACCGCCGTTTGTTAAAATAACATCAACATCATCTGAAATCAGTTTTTCGATTTCATCAGTTAAGTTTTCTTTTTCATCAGGAATTATTTCCCAGGATTTCACTGTGTAGTCATTTTCAATCAAGTCAAAAATATATTTTCCTGATTCATCATCTTCTTTTGATGATCTGCTATCACTAAGAGTTATGATTGCAC
Source organism: uncultured Methanobrevibacter sp. (assembly GCA_902785855.1). Lineage (GTDB taxonomy): Archaea > Methanobacteriota > Methanobacteria > Methanobacteriales > Methanobacteriaceae > Methanocatella. Next base: position 11,311 of record CADAAJ010000029.1, read on the forward strand.
AGTTAATTTTATCACTGGATTCCTGTTTGTGTTTTTCAGCTGTTTTACTTTTCATTGTTCTCATCTTTTTTTTTTATTTTGATTTTATTATATTTTTGGTTGTTAATTAATTTTTTGCTCAGATATTTGTATGTTTCCTTATCTCAATTAATTCTAGTATTTATGATATTTTGTCCTTTCATTTTTTAAATATATTTGCTGTAAATAATTTGAGCCCATTTTAAAGCATTTTTATCTTTTCCTATTAACATTTGAGAATCATCATAATGTCCATCTTCAAAAAATAATGTCAATGCCATAAATTCTTTCGAATAGGTAAGGAATATTCTCAAATTCTTTTCAGTGGAAATCATGTTTACTTTTTTTGATTCAATAAGATTTTCTCTAAAATATTCATTTTGTTCTATTGATTTTAAAATTGTTTGACTTGCGATAATTTCTACATATTCTAATTTTTTACTATCTAAAAGATCGATTATGTGTTTTAAATGATTTTCGGAGTAAATAGGTAGTAGCATATGCAATTCTGTTGCATTTGAAATTAATTGGATATATTTATTAAACACCATTGCAAAATCACTTGTCGTTGCTTTGATGAATTCAGTGTCTTTTAATAGATACATATTTTTTAATTCAAATTCATTAATATCTTCTAAGTTGTGATTGTTCCAGAAATATTCATTTTTAGTAATAGCGTGCCAATTTTCAATAAGTTTTATCATATTGGTAGTTAATAGATAGCCATTTGAAGTTAATTCATAATATTTTCTAACCTTTTTTACTAGATTTTTTATTTCAAGATCTTTTAAACCATGTAATATTGTTGCTGAAGGTTTTTTTAATTCAGTTCTAAGTTCTTCAAGATTTTTTGATCTTTCATATATTGCCAATAATAATTTTGTTCTCATTCCAGAAGTTAATATGAATTTAAGGTCTTTAAACTCATTATTCAGTTCTTTTTTAGTTTCAATATTAGTCATTATATCTCCTCATTTTCATATATTCATATAATTCTTCTGCCCATTTGTGTGAAGATTCATGTTGGGAAATGAGTATTCTATTTTGATCAAAGCTATTGTCATTTTTAAATAATCCTAAACTCATTGTTTTATCAAAAATAATTAAATATATTTTTAAATCATTTTTACTGCTGTATATTTTTAAACGTTTTTCTTTTATGGCAGTTCTTTTTACATTTTTATTAATTTTTGACATAGTTTCATTAAAAATGCTTTTTGGTAAAATTAATTCAACATATCCTCCATTTTTCAAAATATTTTCAACTAATTTAGGATACTCGGGATGTAAGTAAGGCAATATTGCTTTTAGTGATTTTGAATTTGCCATATACTTTTTAATAGTATTATGTGTTTTATATATGTCTGTTGGTGTTGTTTCAATTAGTGTGGAGTCTTTAAGTGCATTTATATTTTTTATAGATTCAATATCTATCTGATTAAGATCATGTTTGTCCCAAAAATCGTTGTAATCTTTAATCATGTTTATACTGTTTCGAAATTCCATTAGTGATTTAAGATACATTTTTGTTATGGGTTTTAGATGATAATTATTATCTACCCTTTTAACAAATTGTCTGTCTTCAAGTTTTATTAGATTACTTGAAACAGAACTGTATGTAATTTTAGTTTCTTTTACCAGTTTAGGTATGGTTGTAGGTTCTTTAGATAATATTTCTAAAATTTTTAATCTGATTTCTGATTTGGTTAAAAATTTTATATTATTTCTATTTTCATTTTTTCTATTCATTTTTAACCTCCTTTTTGATTTTGTACAATCCGGAATTTTTTATTTTTCCTTTGATTATTGTACAGATTATGTTATCCTTTTCCCTATTTAAATAAATATCCACAATTTAAGTTTATTTAGATTTATTTAGCTTTTTTTATCTTTTTTTTTAATATTTAATTCTTTTAAAGCCATATTTCATTTATTAATCATTTTTATGTAATTTTTTTTTTAATTAATCGTTCATTAATTATAAATTTTGTTTTAATTAGTAATGTTAAAATATTGAAAAATAGGGTTTTTGTGGGCAGTACCATAAAATTTAAGTAATAATGTGGGTTTATTTAAAAATAGTTTTTATAATATTGAAATTAAATAGAATTTGCAGCTTAATTATAATTTAAATAAAAAAAGAAAATTAAATTTAAAAATAGTGGATTAAAATTTAATCCAACTATTTATCATCAAATTTTAAAGATAATGTCATATTTGCAGTTTCATTTGGATTAGGAGTACTAAACAGAACAATTGTTTTTAGATCACTATTTGCAACATAAGCATCATATCTTGGTTCTCCAACATGGTTACCATGCTCTGCTGATGTAGTGTAAACTACAACTCCATTTACTGTTTGAGAAGGTATATTATTATATTTATCATTTTTTATTGAATTTAATACAACATTCCATAGATAACCTTCTGATTTACTCAAATCAAATATCCATACGTTGTATCCAGTATTGTTATTATCAGTATAATAACTATAGTTGTAACCTTCATCACTATTTTTGTTTTTTAAAGTAAAATTAGTAATGTTAGATTCATTTGTCATATTAAACTTAATTTTATCAATTTTTATAACAGTATCTGGTTTTTCTTGTGGAGTTAAAGTATGGCTTAGCATTAAACATGCTAAAATTGCAATAACAACAATTATAATTACTATCCCAATTTTCTTTTTGTCCATAAAATATCACCTATACTAATAGTATGTTTATCAACGATTTAAATACTTACTTTTTTTCTATTTTGTACTGTTATTTTATTAAATATTCACTAAATAATATTAAAAAACTGTAGTTAACTTTGAGATGAACCCAAAATATTTTAATTTCAAATGTTATAATTTTAATAATATAATAATGTTAAATTGTTTTATTGTAAGATATTAGATAAATTATCTTATTTTTTAAATTTATAAAACAGTTTTATTAAAATGTGATATAATGGATAATAAAAAAATAATCGTGATTTTAGTTGTAATTATTATGGTACTTGCAATATCTGTTGGTGTTTTATTATTTCAATCAAATTCAAAACAACCATCTAATATCAAAATAATTAGTGATAAAAAAATAAATAAGGGGGATAAATTATTTATTCAACTGACGGATTTAAATAAAACTCCTTTATCTAATCAAAAAGTTAATATTTTAATCACGGATAAAAAAGGTAAAATTGTATTTAATAAGACTGTTGAGACAAATTCTAAAGGGAAAGCTAGTTTTGATTTAAATTTGAATAAGGGAAATTATAATGTAAATGCTAGTTATGGTGGAAATGATAATTATACTGGAAATAATACAACACAAAAATTAACTATTGATGAAGTAATCCAAGCAACTATGAGTAATACTCCTCAAAATAGATATATTAAAGATGAATTTGGTCTTTTTGATCAATATAATGGTGTTTATGCATATGGTCAATTTGCGGGTTCCACTAGGGAGGAAGCTGAAGAATATAAATGGTATACATTGACACATAATGGATGAATGTTATTATTTTCAATTTCATTTTTTTATCAAAATTAAATAGTTTTGAGTAGTTCCTGTGTAGAATAATTAATCTGGTAGATGACTAATTTTATAAATTTATAAATTAAATATATATTCATGGAAGTTTGTTACGTATTGGATGCATCTGCATTTATTAATGGTTTTCCTATTAACACTAGTAATAATTTTACTGTTTCTGAAATTACTGCTGAAATTAAGGATTTTAATTCACGCTTAAAATTTGATATGGCTATTGAAGAAAATAAATTAATTATTGAAGATGTTCCTTGTGAATATATGGATCATGTTGATGAATGTATAGCTCAATCCGGTGATGTATTGAGATTGTCTATTCCTGATAAAAAACTAATTGCACTTGCTTACATGCTTTTTAAAAAAGGTAAAAATGTTAAAGTTATCAGTGATGATTATACAATTCAAAATTCTTTAAAAATCATGAATATTCCATTTTCTGGTGTTGTAACTGAGGGTATTAATGAGATTTACAACTGGAAAAAGGTCTGTCAGGGTTGTAAACATGAATTTGACATGGATTATCCTTATGATGATTGTGAAATTTGTGGGTCTAAAATATTTAAAAAAAGAATCAAGGTGAAGAGATGAGAATAGGCATTGTTGTTCATGGTCCTAATATTATTGATTCTGGCTGTGCATTAAAATTAATTAATTTAATTAAAAATTATGGGGATGTTAAAGCCAGACTTGGCGGAACAATGGGTAGAACTGCTGTAATTGATGCTGGTTTGGAGGATGTTATTGATATTTCTCATAAATTATTTCCTAGTGATTCTTTAAAAATATTTCATGATGATGATGTTGATTTGATTTTTTTACTAAATTATGGAAAATCTAATGTTACTGGCCAAGTTTTTGGTTATAAGGTTTATAATCACTATATTGATAAAATTTATAATAACAATATTCCTGTTATTCAAATTGAACGACCTGGTGAAGTTGATGGGAGTATTATTCCATGGAATAATGATTTAGAAATTGTATCTGAATTATCTTTAAAGTTAAACTTAAATGTCGTCACACCAGGGGAGGTTTATGACAGTCATATTAAGCAGGATAGTAATGAATTTAATCAGAGAATTGTTCATGGTGTAAATCCTGATGAAAATATTATGGTTAATGGTGTTGTTATAGGTAAAACTAATTCAGATAAACTTACTTTAATTGCTGAAGATGATTATATTGTGGATATTGTTGGTGGTGAGCTTAAAGAACATGGCCTTGAAAAACTTGGAAAAGTTAATTTAGATGATGCGGTTATTAAAACTGGACTTTTAAGACATGCTGATGTTAAACCGAGAGTTATTTCTTCATATAAACCGGATAAATTTAAAGTAATGTTTTTAAATCATGCTGGTGAAGATGTTTATCAGTTTAAAGATTCAAGTTTGGTTATAACTGTAGGTGATGATACAACTTTAATTGCATGTGATATTCTATATAGATTTGATATACCAGTAATTGGAATAACTGATGGTGATTTGGATAAGGTTGTGGAAAAAGGATTCAAGGTTAAAAATTCTATTATCTTTGAGGTTGAAAGTGGTTTTGATGATATTGTTGGTCAAAATATTAAAAGCAATATCTTTGGTGATGAACTGGTTAGCTATAATTTCACAGATATCTCAGATGTTCGTGATAAAATTATTGAAATAATAAAAAATATAAATTGTAACTATAAAATTAATTATATTGATTAAGTGGGAGTGTAACATTGGATTTTAAAAAGCTTGTAGAATCTATTAGAGAATTTGAAGGAGTCACTCGTAAAAGTTCTATTGATAATGTAATTTCTCTTTTAACTGAAGCATATAATGTTTCAGGTGATGTTGTTATAGACATTGGGGACGATGCTTCAGCTATTGATATTGGTAATGGTCAGGTTGTTTTGGTTGCTGCTGATGGGATTTGGGGACAAATAATGAATGTCAATCCATATTGGGCAGGATACTGTTCAGTTCTTGTTAATGTTAATGATATTGCGGCAATGGGTGGAAAACCATTGGCTATGGTTAACATAATGTCTATTAGCAATGATGATATTTATGAAGATTTAATGAGAGGAATTAAGGACGGATGTTTGAAATTCGGTGTTCCGATGGTTGGCGGTCATTTACATCCTGATGGGGAATGTGATTCTTTAGGTGTTGCAATAGTAGGTATTGCTAAAAAGGATAAACTCATAACAAGTTTTGGTGCTGAAGTTGGGGATAAAGTTCTTGTTGCAATTGATTTGGACGGTAAACCTCATGAAATGTTTAGTTTAAATTGGGACACTACCTATGATAAGGATTCAGAAATTGTTCAAAATCAGATAACTGCAGTTCAATACCTAGCAGAACAAGATTATATCAAATCGGGTAAAGATATTTCCAATCCGGGAATCTTGGGTACACTTGAAATGCTTTTAGAAACATCTAAAAAAGGCGCATCTGTTAATTTAGATGATATTCCAAGAAATGAATCTGTTGAATGGGTTGACTGGCTTAGGTCATATCCGGGTTCTGGTTTTGTTTTTACTGCTGATGAGGATAAATGTGATTTTATTAAACAGTATTTGGCCAAATATTCAATTGAAACAGCTGTTGTTGGTGAAGTTAATGATTCTAATTGCCTTCATTTAAAATATGGGGATGAAGAAGTAGAACTCTTTAATCAGGATAAAAATCCTGTTTTAATTAAAAAAAATTAAATTAAGGATTACAAACCTTACATGGTTCATATCCTTGATTAATTGCATCCTCTCTGCTGTTGAAGGTTACTTTATTATAATTGGCTATTTTTAAAGCCCATTGGCATGATGGATTATGGAATTTTCCGGAATTTGAGTTACCAACATAATTTCCAGTATCTGAGGCTGAAGATGTGCTTTCCTGATGTGCTGAACTGGATGAGGTTGAATGTGAGTTTGCAACATGAGTATTGCTGTCTGCCCAGTCATATGGGTAAAATTCACTTGGTGGCATATACATGATTTCTGCAAGCCCTTCTTTTAAAAGCATTTCATTCACATTTTTACCATCAACAATAACCACACCTAATGTTCTTCCGTATCTGTCACTATGTTTTGAATCATCTACATCAATACCGACTGTTTTTCCTAAACATAATTTTTCAACAAAGCTTTTAGATGTGTCGGACCCTTCAACTCCTTTTTCGGGAGTGTTAACACCAACGAATCTTATTTTTTCTCCATTATCTAGATATATGGTATCTCCGTCAACAACACTGGTACATACTCCCTGTTCTTCAACGTGGCATGATGTGTCCTCATATTTGTTTAAAATATCTGATGCAGACATATCGGAGTATTTTGAAGTGGGAATATTATGTGAAAAACCAGTTCCAGTGTATGCTGTTGCAACTGATACTGCTGCAAGACCAATTGTTAATATAATTAATAAATAAATGAGATATTTTTTATTAATTGACATAATTTTTCCTCCATTAATTAAATGTTATAATTGTGTGTTAATATAGGTGACTGTCAAAATGTTAGCTCTTTGACAGAATTTTTTTAAATTTTTTTATTTTTCTTTGTTTTTGTAAAAAATTAGTTTCCATCTTTAAAAAGGTTTA
>CADAAJ010000030.1 GCA_902785855.1 uncultured Methanobrevibacter sp.
GTTGTTGCTCGTGAAGCTTCTATGATTGTGGATGTTGAGGCTGGTAGTTATGGTGATAAAGTTAATATTACTGTAACACTTCCAAGTGATGCAACAGGTTATGTAACTATTACTGTTGGCAATAATTCATATGTTGCTAATGTTGATAGTAGTGGTGTTGCACGTTTAAGTCTTTCTGATTTAAAACCTGGTGTTACTAATGTTGATATTGAGTATTCTGGTGATACCATTTATGATGGTGCTTTGAATTCAACTACTGTTGTTGTTGATCGTAAAGCATCTTATGTGGATGTTTCTGCTGGCAATATTAGTAAAGGTGAAGTTGCTGTTATTACTGTGACTGTTCCTGTTGATGCAACTGGAATAATAACTATTATTGTTAATGGTGTTGAATATAATACAACTATTAAAAACGGTGTTGCAGTATTTGATATTAGTAATTTAGTTGCTGGTGATTATACAGTTTATGCTAGGTATTCTGGTAGTGAGTATTATAAAGATTCTGTTAATGATACTGTTTCATTTAGTGTTTTAACTGATCAGAGTATTGTTACTGAGGTTGTTACTCGTGGTTATGGTTCTGCTTATGATTATGAAGCATTATTCACAGATAAAGCAGGTAATCCATTAGCTAACACTAATGTTACTTTTGCTGTTAATGGTAAAGAGTATATTGTTACTACTGATGAAAATGGTATTGCTAGATTACCTGGTGGAACATTAGGTATTGGTAATCATACCATAATTGCAGTTAACCCAGTTACTGATGATAAAAATTATAATACTACTGAAATTCTACCAAGGTTAATTGGAAATAAGGATATTGAAATGGACTTTGCTGACGGATCTGTTTATTCAGTTCTTGTGCTTGGAGATGATGGTAAACCTGTGGGTGCTGGAGTTGAAGTAACCATGGAAGTTCATTCTGTTGCTTATAAAGTTAAAACAGATGCTAAGGGTTATGCTAGATTGGCTATTAATTTAAACCCTGGTACTTATAACGTTGGTGTTGAGTATGCTGGATTTAAAGTTTCTAATACTATTGTTGTAAAACAGACTTTAACTGCTAAGAAAACACAAAAAGTCAAAAAGTCTAAAAAGAAAAACAAGATCAAAGCTAAAGTAATGTTTAGCAATGGTAAACCAGTTACCGGCGTTAAAGTTACAATGAAACTTAAATCAAAAACTTTCACTGCTAAAACCAATGCTAAAGGTATTGCTAAGTTCAAATTGTCTAAAAAAGTAGTTAAAAAGTTAAAAGTAGGTAAAAAGTATAAAGTAACCTTTACTTTCTTGACTAACTCTATAAATAAAAAGATTAAGGTCAAAAGATAATTTTTATTAGGTGGTGATGAATTTTTAATTCTGAGCTTATAAAATTTTTTTGATTTAATTTTTTTAAACAAAAGGTGAGAATCTTTTCTTACCTTTAATTTTTATAATTTTTTAAGATTTACTTTGATGAATGTATATTTTCAAATACTTTTTTATTTATTTTTATTTTACTTTTAATCTAATCTATTTTTCGATTGTTAATTTTGATAGTTGTGGTTAGAAATTATAAAATTATTATTTGTATTTTAAATTAAACAGGCACTTCTAAGTCTTGGGGAAATGAATTATTTTGGGTGTGGAGTTGTGGGTTATTATTTTTGAATAATTGATGATACTTATTAATATTTAAAATGATATATCTAATATTAATATGAAATCAATTCAGCAAGTATTGCTGCAGATGGTTTAATTGAGAGTAGACTAAGGAAGTATGTCATAAAAATCTGATTGATATGGTTGTATATTTTATTTAATAAGTGGTATAAATGGGAACTGAATTTTTAAAAATTATGGACTGTGATGAAGCAAGTGAAATTATTCAAGATTTATTTAAACAAAATTTAAAACCACAAAGTGAAGAAATTAAAGTAAGCGAATCTTATGGTAGGATTCTTTTTGAGGATGTTTATTCAAGAATTGATTTTCCACCATTTAATAAAGCTTTAAAAGATGGATTTGCTATTGTGTCATCTGACAGTTTTACAGCTTCAGAAGAATCTCCTAATACTTTAGAAATCATTGATTTTTTAGAGGCAGGGGATGTTTCAGATAAAATTGTTGAACCTGGTAAATGTATTGAAATCAGTACCGGAGCTGCAATGCCTCAGGGTGCTGATGCAGTTGTGATGGTTGAATATGCTGAAAAACTTGATGGTAAAGTTAATATTTTAACTAATGTAACTCCGTCTCAGGATGTTGGTCTTAAAGGTTCAGATATATCTCAATCCAATTTAATTCTCAAAAAAGGTGAGGTTTTAAATCCTGGAAAAATTGGTGTTTTATTATCACAGGGATTTGAAACAATAGAAGTATTTAAAAAACCAACAGTTGGAATATTTTCATCAGGAAATGAACTGATTGTTCAGGATGAAGTTTTAGAATATGGAAAAATCTATGATGTTAATGGAGGAATGATTAAAAGTGCTGCTGTATCATGCAGTTGTGATGCTCACTTTTTAGGAATAATGGAAGATGATTACTCTATTGTTAAAGATAAAATATCTAGTGCTGTTGAGGATGTAGACATTTTAATTTGTTCTGGTGGTACATCAGCCGGTTTAGGTGATGTTTTAAAACATGTATTGGACGAATTAGGTGATGTATATATTCACGGAATTTCAGTTCAGCCGGGTAAACCAACTATTGTAGGTGTCATTGATAATACTATTGTAGTTGGGCTTCCTGGAAATCCGGTTTCTGCTTTGATGATTTTTAATGCATTTGTTTTAGAAAATTTATCAAGATTAGCAGGTATTGATAAAGATTTCAGTTTAGATGTTGTTAAAGGTAATATTACTAAAAGAATTCATTCACAAGTTGGTAGAATGCAATATCAGCTTGTTAAAGTTGATGGTAAAAATATAGTTCCAATTTTTAAAGATTCTGGTGCAATATTTTCATTATCTACTGCTGACGGTTTTGTAAAAATACCGAAATTAGTTGAACTTGTTGATGAGGGTGAAGAAGTAGAAGTTTATTTATTTAAGTAAATTTAAATATTAATATAAGGTGTAAATATGGAAAGTGAAGTTAAAGTAATTCCTGATCAAAAATTAGCGGTTATTAATTATAAAGGTCCAATTTCTGATTTAGATATTTTAATTTCTAAATTGATGGGTTGGGTTGATGCTGAAGATATTGATGTTGATGGCGAACCATTTATTGTATACTTCTCTCCAAGACATGAAGTAAATCAGGGTGAAGCTGTTTTTGATGTAAGTATTGCAATTAAAGAAGATGCAGACGAAAAAGATATTATTCGTGTTGTAGACATGCTTGAACATAAGGTTTTATCAGCCAAACATTTTGGGTCAACTGATAATATTTTAGATACATATGCTGATTTGGTTGAAGTTGCTCAGGCGAATAATTATGATATTATTGGTTCACCTAAAGAAATTCTAATCAAAAGTTTTTTTAACTGTGATGATGAAAAAGATTTTATAACTGAAATTCAATTACCAATAATAGAGATGTGATTTTTATGGCTAGAAAAGAAAAGGATTTTGATGAAGAATTAAGAAAATTAGCTCGTAAATCCAATTTTAATATTAAACAATCAGAATTTTCTTTCACAAAACAATTAAGAAAGTTGGATGCTGAAATAGATGAAATTTCTAATAAACAAATCAGCGATTTTGATGATAATCTTGAATCTATTGAAGAGTATTTAACTATTGATTATAAAACTCCATTTATTGACAGGTATAGAGAAATTTTAAAAAAGATGTAAAATTTCTCTTTTAATTTTGTCCGATTATTCTTAAATTATGAGCTAATAATTTTGGAATTATATATGGTCCGTATTGTTTTATTTCACTTTTTAAACCTTCAACATTTTTCATAATTTCAAAGATGTTTCCGGAAATCATAGCTTTATTAATTGGGTCTGTTAACTCACCATTTTCAATTTTAAATGCATTTATTGCTTCTACTGAAAAATCACCTGAAATAGGATTTGCAGTATGTGCTCCTAAAACACTTGTTGTTAAAACTCCTTTTTTGATTTCTGATACTTCTTTCATTTCACTGAATTTGAATTCAAGGTTTGTCGGACTAATTAGTGGTGTTGAAGCATAAGAACCTCTCATCCCATTTGATGTAGTTTTTACATTTGCTTTATTTGCAGTATAAATGTCATATAAAAATGAATTTAATTTTCCATTTTCTATTAATTCAGTTTTCCTACTTGCACTTCCTTCTCCGTCACATTTTCCGCTGCCAAGTCCTTTTTCTAAAAGAGGATTATCTGTTATGCTTAAATTGGTGTTTGCAATTTCTGAACCTATTTTGTCACTTAAAATGGATCTGCCTCTTAATACATTTTCACCGTCAAATGCAGATATGAATGTTTGAAGAAGTCCGGTTGCAGCATAGTAATCTAAAACAACACTATAATCTCCGGTTTCAATTCCTTTTCCATTAAGTGATTTTTTTGCAAGACCACATACTTCACTGACTAATTTTTCATTATCTATATCAAAGAATCTTGAAGATTGACTGTTGTAGGCTGTTGCAATTTCACCATCTTTTTGTATTGTAACTGAAATTCCTAAACCGAATCCTGTTTCTTTATTTTCAATGGATACTCCGTTTGAATTCATAATTAATGTTTTTTCTTCACTTGCTGAAAAGCCTGAACCGGTTATTTCACAGCCTTCATCTTTAACATTGTCAATAGTGTTTTTCAATAATTCCACACACTCATCAAGATTCATATCATTAAATTTTTTATCGTAAATATTTTTAACTTCTTTGATTTTTTCTATTTCAGAAAATGCATAATTTTCATCTGCTTTATTTAATTTTGAATTATCAATTGCCTGTTTGGCAATTTCGGGAATTTTATTAAAATCTGATGTGAATGCAAAACCTAATTTATTGTCTTTCAATACTCTAATTCCAATTCCATATTCAATTTCATCTTTAGCGAAGTTTAATTCATCTTTCAGGGAATCTAATTGTGTTGTTTTACCTTCACTAATGTAAATTTCATATTCATCACATTCTCTATCAATTGATTTTACTGCTTTTTCACCAATTTCATACATCATTTTAATCACTATAGTGCAAATTTTTCAATAGCTTCTGCTACTCCATCTCCGAATCTGTTTTCACATGTGTAATTGCTTATTTCTTTCAATTTATCGTCAGCATTGTTAACTGCGATTTTATATCCACATTGTCTTAGGAAATCTTCATCATTTTGGCTGTCTCCTATTCCCATTACATTTTCCATGTTTATTCCATTTCTTTCACATAAATATTTAAGGGATGTTCCTTTGTTTACACGTTTATCAGTTATATGGAGAGCAAATCCACTGTCATAGATTTCAAGTTCATCTAAATATTTAAAATCTTTTAATGATTCTTCAAGGATGCTGTATTCGAGTGTTTTATAAAATACAGTTTCTGTTAGTCTGTACATATTGTCATGAGATGCATGTTTGTCGAATTTATCTCCTAATTTCTCTTTTAGGTGATTTTCTGCTGATGTAACAAAGTCTCTTTCTACAAGTGTTTCAACAGCATTGTTGTTTTCACCTTCTTTAAATACAATACCTCCATTTTCAGCAATTAATCCTCCACTGCATCCAATAAGTACTTCTGCTGCATATGCATAGTTTACAACATTTCCTGTAACTATTATTGTAGGGATTCCTGCTTTTTCAGCTTTTCTTAAAGCTTCTATTGCTGAAATACAAATTTGGCGTTTTTCATTAGTTATTGTTCCATCAATATCTACAGCTATTGCTTCTACAGTCATATTATCCTCTTGAGTATCTGTGTGCTATGTTACAAGTTCCTTCTTTACTTACCATACATGCTCCAATAGGGTGAAGCGGATTACATTCTTTTCTAAAGAGTTTGCAGTCTTCAGGTCTTGCAAGGCCTCTTAAGATTGGTCCGCAAATACATCCTTTTGGTGCGTCTTTAACATCTTTTACTTCAATGTCATATTTTTCACGAGCATTAAATTCACTAAATTCGTCTTTAATCTCTAAGATTGAATTTGGTATTTTTGGAAATCCTCTCCATTCTCTTGAGCCAATATCAAATACCTGTTCAATCATATCTATTGCTATTGTGTTTCCTTCTTCTCTGACAGCTCTTTTATATTCATTTTCAATTTTCGGTGTTTCATTATGTATTTGTCTTAAAATCATATAAACTGACATTAATATGTCTAAAGGGTTAAATCCGGCTACTGCCTGTGGAATTTTAAAGTCTGTTGAGAAGTATTCGAATGGTTTTGTTCCAATTATTGTACAGACATGTCCTGGTTGAATTAATGCATTTAAACTGGTTTGACCTGAATTAATTAAAAAGTCAATTGCTGGTGGAATTAGTCTGTGGCATGATAGGACTGAGAAGTTTTCAGGAGGTTTGGATAATATTTCAGCAGCGGTTGTTGGTGCAGTTGTTTCAAATCCTGCTGCAATAAATACTACATCATTATCTTCTTTTTCAGCTATTTCAATTGCTCGGTTTATTCCATAAACAACTCTAACATCTCCACCTTCTGCTTTTGCATCAGCTAGTGAACCATTTGATCCTGGAACTCTTAACATATCTCCAAATGTAGTTACTGTTACTCCTTTGTCTATAAGTTCAAGAGATTCATCAATCTCACGTGATGGAACTACACACACAGGACAACCTGGCCCTGCAACAATTTCCACTTCATCAGGAAGTAAACTTCTAATTCCATTTTCCATGATTGTATGTTCATGAGACCCGCATACATGCATTATTTTAACGGGTGTAGCCAAATCGTTTATTCTATCTATTAATTCTTTTGACATATTTTTCATTTTAACACCGAAGATTTAATATTATATTATAACTATATTTTACTATTAGTATTAATTAAATTTTTTTGATATTCTGGGAGAGAAATATGTTTAACAATAATAAAATTTTGGTGGTTATTCCTGCAAGGGGTGATTCTAAGGATATTCCACGTAAAAATATACGTTTACTTAATGATAAACCATTAATTGCTTATTCTATTGGTATTGCTAAAGCATCCCAATATGTTGATGATATTGTTGTGGCAACTGATGATTCTGAAATCGCATTAATTTCTGAAAAATTTGGATCAACTGTTATTAAACATTCTAATGAACTGGATAGTGATGAAATGTCTCCAGATTCAGTTATTTATGATACAATGATTCAAAAAGAAAAAATAGCATTTGATGAATTTGATATTATTATTAACTTGCAGCCTACATCTCCATTACTTAAAACTCAAACTTTAGATATGGCTATTGAAAAATTTGATGATTATTCAATAGATAGTGTAATTACTGTTGTTGACGACAGACAGTTAAGATGGGGATTAGATGAATCAACTCAAAAATTTATGCCAAATTATTCTCAAAGACTTAACAGACAACATCTTCCCAGTTCATTTAAGGAAACTGGTGCAATTTTAGCATCCAGAAGGGATTTTATTACTTCTAATTCAATATTGGGTAATCATATTGATTTGGTTGAAGTTTCAAGGGAGGAAAGTGTTGATATTGAAAGTTATGAAGATTGGTGGATTGCTGAAAATTATCTTAAAAGGAAACGTGTAGCTATTGTTGTTAATGCATATAGTGAAATTGGCACAGGCCATATTTTCAGATGTTTGGCTTTGGCTTCAAAACTTATTTATCATGATATTCTGTTTTTAATTGATGAACAACATCAATTAGGGGTTGATATTGTTAATAGTTATAATTATCCGTTTAAACTTTATAAAAGTAAAAAGGATTTACTGAATTCTTTAAAAATGTATTCTCCGGATATTGTTATTAATGATATTCTTGATACTTCCAGAGATTATATTTTTACTTTAAAAGAGAATGGATATTTTGTAATTAATTTTGAAGATTTGGGTGAAGGTGCTGAATGTGCTGATCTTGTGTTTGATGCATTATACGAGCATGATGTTGACAGCAACAATATTTTCACAGGTCCTAAATATTTTATTTTAAGGGATGAATTTTATTTACAGCCAGATAAAATTATCACTAATACTGTAAATAATGTTTTGATTACATTTGGAGGTAGTGATCCTAATAATTATACACAAAAAGTACTTGACTCTATTTTGGCTACAAATTATGAAGGTAGAATCAATGTTATTTTAGGTTGGGGATATGAAGATGTGGATGGAATTGTTGAGAGATATGGTTCTCATCCATTAATTCAAATATATCAGCATGTTTCAAATATAAGTGAATTCATATTTAATGCAGATATTATTTTTACTTCACCTAGACGAACATTATATGAAATCTGTTCGTTAGGTGTTCCAACAATATGTTTATGTCAAAATGAACGTGAGTTAAGTCATACTTTTGGAAATATTGGTAATGGGTTTATTAATATGGGTTTAGGTTATAATCTTGAAAATCAGCAAATAATAGATGAATTCATTAATCTTGTTAATAATTATGATTTAAGAGTTGCAATGAATAATAAAATGTTATCTATTGATTTGAAAAATGGATTTGAAAATATTTGCCATATTGTTCGTGAAAAATACAGGCAAACTAAATTAAATAAATTACATTAGGTCATGTTATGAAGATATTTACCAAACAACCATTTTTAATTGCAGAAATTGGAGTTAATTTTTATGATATTGCTCAAAAAGAAGGAATTTCTGATATGGATGCTGCTAAATTAATGATTGATGAGGCAAAATCATGTGGGGTTAATGCAGTTAAATTTCAATCTTATAAAGCTGAAAATTTAGTTTCAAAAAATTCAGATGCTTTTTTGGATTCATCTGATGAGTCACAAATATCTCAATTTGAATTCTTTAAAAAATATGATAAATTTGGCAAAGAGGAATATCGCCAACTTGCAGATTACTGTAAAAATAGTGGTATAATGTTTTTATCAACTCCTTTTGATTTTGATTCAGTTGATTATCTTGATGAATTTATGGATATTTATCCAATATCTTCATCCGATTTAACTAATATTCCTTTTATTAAATATATTGCAGGTAAAAACAAACCTATTCTACTTTCAACTGGTGCATCAACAATTAAAGAAATTAATAATGCTATAAAAGCTATTGAAGAAGAATCAACTGTTGATATAGCTATTATGCATAGTGTTTTATCATATCCGACATCATTTGAGGATGCAAATCTCATGATGATAAAAGATTTGGCTGGGAATTTTAAAAATTATGAAATAGGATATTCTGATCACACAAAATCTGACAGTGAAATGTTGCTTTTAACAACTGCATATAATTACGGTGCAACAATTCTTGAAAAACATTTTACATTAGATAAAACTTTAAAAGGAAATGACCATTGTTATTCAATGGATCCGAGTGATGTGGAGATTTTTAACAAAAATATTAGCTTTATAAATAAAATTAATGGTAAGAAGAATAAACAGCCATTGATATGTGAGTCATCTGCAAGAAAACAATCAAGAAGGTCTATTGTTGTTGTAAGAGATATTAAAAAAGGTGAAAAAATCACTCGTGATCTTTTAACTTTTAAAAGACCTGGAAATGGGATTTATCCATCAGAAATTAATAATGTTATTGGAAAAGTTGCTAAAAAGAATATTCCGCAAGACACATTACTTGATTTTGAAATGTTGGAATGAATTTGTATTTTATATTTTATGGAAATTATCCCTAATTTTTACAACACTGAATTCTTGATTTTTCACTTTATTAAAATTAATATTGTTTTTGAAAATAGTATTTTGATTTGGTGTAACTTTTATTATTTACTTTGATGTAATTAAAAAAACTTTTTATAATATTTCCATGTCCATGTAAATATTATTATTTCTAATGTTGACGATAATTGGATAATCTAAAAAAAGAATTTAAATTTCTGCAGAACAGTCTGCAGAATATTTGTTAATTAAAACAGCACATTTGTCAATAGTTTCTTGATCTAATTTAATAGTACTTGTTTCAATTTTATTGATTAATTCATCAATAAATAAGTCTTCATCAGTTAAAGGCATGTTAATTACAACAACTGCGTTGTTAATAAATCCAACTAAAGGCTCAACAAAACAGTTTTTAATATTATTGTCATTTAAGAAATTAATCAAATCTTCTCCAAGAGCTAAAGATTTTTGTTTAATTTCATTATCTTGTGAGAATTTTGCTTGTTTTGTTGTGTATCTGAAGCGTTTTCTAGTTCCTGTTGTTGGAATTTCTTCAAACTTATCCTCATCAAAATCAGTAGATTCCATAAATCTAATGTTTTCACTATCAGAGTCTATTTTGAGTTTTGAATTATATTTTTTGGAAAGCAGAGCATAAATTCCAGTTGGACCTACAACTAAATGATTAATACTTGAAGAGGATGTTGGTGTTTTAACATTATAAAACACATAATATTCGTCAGAAAGATGTAGTAAATGTTCCCTAATAATTTTTGTTTTTTCTTCGGTTTCTTGAGTATTATCTTTAGATTTGTAAAGTCCATAAATTAGAATAATTACTCCAATAAATATTGCAAATATACCTACACCACTGTTAATGAAGATTATTTCAACAATACTTATAATAAATATTAATGCTCCTACAAGAAGAATACTGTAACTGGAATCGACTTTAGCCATAGGCATTATTTCATCCGGGTCTTTAGTTTCAGATAAAATTTCAGGAGCTGCTTCTTCATTTTCAGGTTCTTTAATAATTAATTTATCGAAAAAGCTTGTTTCCTCGTCTTCCTCTTCTTCTTCAGGATAATATTTTTCTATTCCTTTAAAGAATTCATCTTTAAGAAAACTTTTTAAAACATTATAATCGTTAGTTTTTGGAACTGCAAATTCTCTACCAAATTTTGACTGAACTGCACGGGGAATAGTAGTACGTGCTGTTTTAGCATTTTGTTCTTCTTCAAGTTCCCTTTGCAATCTTTCATCTTCAGCAAGTTCCATCATATGTTCTTCTGAGAAGAAATTTCCAATTTTTCCTGTGATTGATTTTAGTGATCTTGGTTCTTT
This sequence comes from uncultured Methanobrevibacter sp., assembly GCA_902785855.1. Classification (GTDB taxonomy): domain Archaea; phylum Methanobacteriota; class Methanobacteria; order Methanobacteriales; family Methanobacteriaceae; genus Methanocatella. The sequence continues at coordinate 11,053 of CADAAJ010000030.1, forward strand.
TGGAGTTTCTTCTTCTTCTTCACTTTGGGACTTTTCATAATTTTCTTTTCTAATGGTCTGTAGTTCACTTTTTCTCTCTTCAACATATTTATCCAATTCTTTATTCATTTCATCGTCTAAATATCGTAAAGAGCCCCCACAACTATCACATTCATAATCAAGTATACTATCATTATGTTTAATCTTGTATTTTAGCCCACATTCCTTACATTGGACAATATATGAATCACTATACTCAAATGAATCAACATAGGGAGGATTTGAAGTAGATTCGTCATCAGAATACTCTTCTACATATTCTAAGTCACCTGCACATGAAGAACATTCATATGTTGATATATCGTCAGTATCATCAAGTTGGTATTTAGCACCACAGTTCTTACAGCATACAACTTTCATTTTCATCCTCTTAACATGCTTTTATAACACTTTATTTTTTTATTTTTTTTTTATTATATATGTTTCTAATATGGGGGTTTATACTTTGTATTATTTGTTTCAATTTTTTTTAATAATTTATCTCTGTTTTGCATTATTTTAATTAAATTTTTTTTATTTTTTATAAATATATTATATAATTTTTTAATAATATTAATATTTGTTTTTAAATATTTTTAGTTTCTTTTATTTGATTTTAGGTTAAATTTTAATATTATTGTTAATATAAATGATTATGGGATTATTTTACATATGGATTCGGATTGAAATATCATATGTCTTAAGATAAATATGATGTAAATTATTCATCATAAGAAAAATATTGCTTTTGTGTTAAAATCAATTAAACATTCTTTTTGTATAAATATAGTGTTCCTATATTTTTAACTTCTGTATAATTTGTAAGATTTAATGGGTTACTTGAGATGTAATAGGTAAAATTACTTTCATCTATTCTTTGTGTTTCAGTATGAGCTATTCCACTAATCTGAGGTCCAAGCCACCACATATAAGGTCGCATATTGTATGTTGCAATCGGTATATTTTTGTAATCCGGATTGTTTTCAATTATGTAATTGGACATGTCTTCAGTTTGTTTAAATGTATATGTTTCATCAATGGTTAATGTAAATGCAAAACCCTGAATTAAAAATAGTGCAAGGAAAATAATTGCTATTAAATTTTTATTTATTTTAAAATGCTTTTGGATTGTATCGATAGATAATATAACAAAAAACATCAATGCCGGAAATATTGGTAAAATGTATCTGTTAACTTTTATGTTGTAATAACTGTAGAAAATAAAGTTTGAAAATATCCAGCCAAGCATCAGATAAACTTCTTTGTGTTTGCTGTCTTTTCCAAGTAAATAAAGTCCTAATAATACAATAACTATTGTAACAACTGAACTTACACGAGCAAATGATAAAACAGCTATTATAAATAATGCTAAAGCAGCATAATCTTTTTTAAAGATTTCACGTTTATTTTCTTTTATCCACAATCCCATTCCACATATTATAATTAAAATTACTCCCCAGGATAATGGAGTTGGATTGTCCAAAACAGGATTTGCACCAAAATAGGTATGTGAATTTGAAATGAAATTTGGAAGATTATTTAAATAATATCCGATATCCTGGTTGAATGCAGGATCAGTTTCTTTTCCCTGCGATCCACTTATTCCACTATTAATCTGTGAACCTGGTAGGAAATCTCCTCCACTTAAATTTGTAATAGTTGATTGTATTAAAAGAAATATTGTAACCCCAATTAAAATTCCGGCAATTATATACTTTAAATCTCTTTTATTAATTGTAAATCCTTTTTCTAAAATATAATAAAATAAAATAACCGGAAGAATTAACAGAATTGTGTATCTTGTAAATACTGCAACTATGAAAAATAGTGAAAGAGGTATATAAAATCTGGGATTTTCTTTTATGGCTTTAACTGCAAAAAATACAATCCAGATTATAAGTCCGGTTGCTGGAATGTCTAGTGAACCGTTTGCAAGCCATATAAGATATAGTGTTGAAGTTGAATAGATTACTGTACCTGTTAAACTTAATATTTCATCAAAGTATTGTCTGAAAAGCAGATAACATCCGATATTTCCAAAAATAGCAAATGCACCGGTTACAATAAATATTGATGAGGTGTCTGTTAAACCCAATTTAAAAAGAAGAGATGTTAGATAACATATTGTAGGTGATAAAACTATATTTTCTATATGTGGGATAGTTATTCCATTATAATAGAGTGCATTTACAAGATAGAGATAAACATCAGAACATTGGATTCCTAAATTTAAATTAAATATAATATATTTGACTGTTAATAAAAGGCTTATTATAAAAACTGCTATTAAACAGTAGAAATCCCGTTTATTTAAATTTAAGTTTATCATAGTTACCTATTATTTTTAATGTTTTTAGTAAAATATTTTTTGCTTGTCGGATAGTTTAAACTGACCCCAGTGCAAAAGCAACAAAAGCTATTAACATGCCAATTTTTAAATATTTTGATACTTTACCTGCATTTTCTTTATCCTGTGATTTCAGTATTAAAATAGCAGAATATACAAATAATGCTATTGCAACAGCTATTATGGCCAAGTATAATATTGTAAATATGTTGTAAAAATAAAGCAGAGGGCATAGTATAACATCAATTATTATTAAGATAAATGCTATATATGCAGGAATTTTTCTCCCGATTAATATTGGCAGGGTTTTTGCACCTGTTGATTCATCTCCTTCAATATCTTCGATATCTTTTATAATTTCACGTGCAATTGTCATTACAACAGCAAAAAATCCAAGTATTGCAGATATCCATATAATGTGTGGATTGTTTATTGAAAATCCGGCAAATAAAAATCCAAATCCGGTCATAAAACCAACACACAAATTACCTATAAGTGGTGTTGTTTTTAGTTTGTATGCATATAAATAAAGGACAATATCTGCAAATACTACAATTAAAAAAGGAATCCAGTTATTTGTCAGATAACTGATTAAAAATCCACATATTGTTCCAAGTAAAAATAGGAAATATCCATAATTTCTTCCATTTTTAAGTGAAATTCTTCCTGATGGAATTGGTCTTGACGGTTTATTTATTAAATCAATTTCATAGTCAAAATAATCATTGATTACATTACCTGCACTTGTTTCAAAGAATACTGTAAGTATTGCAAATAGTACTGGTAGTGTAAATGTTTTATCTATAAATGCAATTAATATAATTGAAATTGCAGCCATTACTGCATTTCCAGGTCTTAAAATTTCAATATATGGATTCATTGTACTTCCTCAAATAGTATTTATTATAAATGAAATAGGATAATTTTTAATCTTTTAAACAATAATTATATAAAGTATATTAGATAACATAATATTAGTATTTTATTTATTTAAAGTATTTTTTTAATAATTATTAATTAGCTGGTGTTATATTGAATAAAATTAAAATCGCAATTGTCGGATTGGGGAACTGCGCTAGTTCTTTAATTCAAGGAATTCATTATTATGATGGTAAAAATCCTGAAGATGCTATAGGACTTATGCATTGGGAAATTGGAGGTTATTCTCCAAGTGATATTGAAGTTGTAGCTGCTTTTGACGTAGATGCAAGAAAAGTTGGAAAAACTATTGATGAAGCTATTTTTGCAAAACCTAACTGTACTACAATATTTCAGGAAGATATACCAAAATCTGATGTTAAAGTTAGTATGGGTCATGTTTTAGATGGTGTTGCAGATCACATGTCAAATTATGATGATGAATATACTTTCGTTTTAAGTGATGAAGATCCTGTTGATGTTGTTAGTGTGTTAAAAGAAAGTGGCGCTGAAATTTTAGTTAATTATTTACCTGTTGGTTCTGAAGAAGCAGCAAGGTATTATGCACAGTGTGCACTTGATGCAGGTGTTGCATATGTAAATTGTATGCCTGTATTTATTGTAAGTGATGATGAATGGGATGCTAAATTTAAAGCTAAAGGTATTCCTATCGTAGGTGATGATATTAAAGCTCAAATAGGAGCTACTATTACTCACAGGACATTAGCTAATTTATTCATGGATAGGGGTGTCAAATTAGATAAAACTTATCAAATTAACACTGGTGGAAATACAGACTTTTTAAACATGCTTAACCGTGAAAGATTAGATTCCAAAAAAGAATCTAAAACTGAAGCTGTTCAATCTGTATTAACTCAAAGAATGGAAGACAGAGACATTCATATTGGTCCTAGTGATTATGTTCCATGGCAAAATGATAATAAATTATGTTTCCTCAGAATGGAAGGACGTACTTTCGGAGATGTCCCTATGAATATTGAACTCAGATTAAGTGTTGAAGATTCTCCTAACTCTGCAGGATGCGTAATTGATGCTGTGAGATGTTGTAAGCTTGGATTAGAAAGAGGAATTGGTGGAAAATTAACTTCTATTTCTTCATATACTATGAAACACCCTCCAATTCAATACACTGATGATGAAGCTTACGAAAATGTTGAAAAATTCATTTCTGGTGAAATAGAAAGGTAATTTTTCATTTTACTCTTTTTTTACTTTTTTTCATAATATATGTATAATTTATATAATAATAACAACATATATTATAGTTGGATATTTTACTAACTATTGAGAGGTGTAATTTTAATGGCAAAGGTAAGGTTTACAGAAACAGCACTCCGTGATGCTCACCAATCTTTACTTGCAACTAGGATGAGAACTAGGGATATGGTTCCTATTGCAGAAGAAATGGATAAAATCGGATATTTTTCTGTTGAAGCATGGGGAGGAGCTACTTTTGATACTTGTATTAGGTATTTGAATGAAGATCCTTGGGAAAGATTAAGACAATTAAAATCTGAATTTAACAACACTCCTATTCAAATGCTTTTAAGAGGACAAAATTTAGTAGGTTATAAACATTATCCTGATGATATTGTAACTAAATTTGTAGAAAAATCCTATGAAAATGGTGTCGATGTATTTAGAGTTTTTGATGCTTTAAATGATATAAGAAACATGGAAAAAGCAATTAAAGTTGCAAAAAGTCAAGGAGCTCATGTTCAAGGAACTATAAGTTATACTATAAGTCCAGTTCATACTTTGGATGATTTTGTTAATTTAGCAAAAGATTTGGAAGCTCTTGATTGTGATTCTGTTTCTATTAAAGATATGGCAGGTTTAATAACTCCTAATGCAGCTTATGAATTAGTTTCAAAATTAAAAGAGGAAACTGATTTACTTGTAGATTTACATTGTCATTGTACTAGTGGTATGACTCCTATTAGTTATTATGCAGCTTGTCAGGCAGGTGTTGATATTTTAGACACTGCTATTTCTCCACTTTCATGGGGTACATCCCAACCACCAACTGAAAGTATGGTTGCAGCACTTCAAAACACACCATTTGACACAGGTCTTGATTTAAAATCATTAGCTAATATTAAAAAATACTTTGACCAAATTAAAGAGAAATATTTAGGCATTCTTGATCCAATTTCAGAAAGTATTGATGCTGATGTATTATTATATCAAATCCCTGGTGGAATGCTTTCCAATCTTATTTCACAATTAAAAGAACAAAATGCTCTTGACAGATACACTGATGTATTAGATGAAATGCCAAGAGTAAGAAAAGATATGGGATATCCTCCACTTGTAACTCCAACTAGTCAAATTGTTGGTATTCAAGCTGTAATGAATGTTTTAGGTGGAGAAAGATATAAAAACGTTTCTAATGAAGTTAAAGAATACATGAAAGGAATGTATGGTAAACCTCCTGCTCCTGTTAATTCTGAAATATCTAAAAAGATTATTGGAGATGAAGAAGTAATTACATGCAGACCTGCAGATTTACTTGAACCTGAATTTGATAAATTCAAACAGGAAGGAGAAAAAGAAGGTTTTGTTAAATCTGATGAAGATGCTTTAACTTATGCTTTATATCCTCCAATAGCTCCAAAATTCCTCAAAGGTGAAGCTCAAGAAGAAGAACTTGCACAACCTCATGTTCTTGATGAGAATGAGGGAATTGGAATTCCAACAGAATATAATGTTGAAGTTGACGGAGATATATTTGAAGTTAAAATTATGCCTACCGGATTTATGGAAGTTAATGATATGGGTGAAGTCCAAGAAGCAATTCCTGGAGCTGTAACTTCTGCAATTCAGGGTATGGTTATTAAACTTAATGTAAACATAGGCGATAAAGTTACCAAAGGATCAACTATCTGTGTTATCGAAGCTATGAAAATGGAAAATGACATCCAATCTGAAGTGGACGGTGTTGTAAAAGACATATTTGTAGAACCTGGTGATGCAGTAAGTATAGGCGATACTTTAATGGTAATCGAATAGATTGTGGATTGTTATTCCACAGTCATTTTTTTTTAACTTTTTTTTTTAAACAATTTTTGTGTGATATTATGAAAGATATTTTTGATGAATGCCAATTCAATGATTTAAAACTTAAAAGTAGAATCATCAGAACTGGTACATGGGAAACTGAAACTGAAGAAGGCGGATTTTTAACACCAGCTATCTATGATAGATATGAAAAGATTGCAAGTAGTGGCTGTGGATTAATAGTATCTGAAATCTTTGCACTTGATGCAAAAGACAGATTCTATCCGTATTCAACAAATTTAAATTATCGAGGATTTATCAAAGATTATCAGATGATTTGTGATATTGTACACAAATATGATGTTCCTATTTTAGGACAACTTGCATTCTTTTACTATGATGATGGCATAAATCAAAAAGTTGAAGCAAATGATATTACTCATGAAGGTATAAGAAAACTGCAGGCTGAAGTAATAATGGCTGCTAAAAAATTCTCATTTGCAGGATTTGATGGAATTCAAATTAATATGGGTAATAATTTTTACCTTGCAAGATTTATGAATCCGTATTTCAATCAAAGAACAGATGAATATGGGGGAAATACTGAAAATCGTGTTAGAATTTCATCAGAAATTATAAAAGTCATTAAAAAGACAATGGATATGCATGTAAGTTGCAGAATTAATCCATGGGATGTTAGAAAAGGTGGAATAACTGCAGATGAAAGTATAGCTATTGCACAAGAACTTCAAAATGCTGGTGCAGATAGTATTCAGCTAACTGCAAGAACTATATCTCAGATTTATGATAAAGGTGTCAAACATCCATTTTTAGTTTATGTTGATGATTTAATTGATGCATTAGATATTCCTGTTGTACTGGGAGGATCTCTAAGAGAAATGAATGCTATTAATGATGTATTAAATCATTCTGATGTAGAATATATTTCAATGTCTAAACCTTTTGTTGCTCAAAGGAATATCAATTTGTCAAAGTTGTAATAATTGTTATTCTAAAAAAACAAGTACCTGTTTTAAGTATTAATCTGAACCGACTAATCAGACTGTGATGGTGATGTATATTATTGCATCTACATTATTCTTTTTTTCTATTTTTTTAATAATATCTGAATGTATTATATTTTTTCCATAATATTTTTATTTATTTGTTTATAGATTTAATATTGTTCTTCCTTACAGACGTTATATGATTTGGTCTTTGTAGGCTAAAACATTTTATTTATTAAATATATTGTATTATTGGAAATATACCATACTTTTCTCTCTCTAAACTGTATATTTGTGGCTCATAGTATTAATAACTTTTTTTTATAATTGTGTTCAAAATAATTGTAATTAAATTTTTTTCATTAAGTTATAAAAAATCTTAAACTATGTGAGTATAATTAGAATAGATTTGTTTTAATATTTTTCAAGTTTTATTTTCATTTCAGTTTTGATGTTAATCTAATTTAATATCAACTATTTTTTTCAATTTCTATTTTGTTAATTTGTATTATTCGTATATTTTTTTTAAACAGTCCATAAATTTTTCATGTTATATTTGCTACTTGATTCAAGTAGGCAAGTATTTATATTATAACGGGTCATATATCCTAATTGTCTAATGAATGTTTTAACAATAATATTTGCTTTATATCATTGTTCTATGTATATAAAACATTTATGGGCTAAACAATGTTCACTATAATGGGGGACAAATGCATGAAACTTAGAAAATTAATGATAATATTAATATTAATTATATTTTTATTCAGTATTGCAAGCGTAACAGCTGCTAATACAACAGATGTAATGACGAGCAACGATGATTCAACACAAAAAAATGAAATAATAAGTAAAGAAAGTAAAGAAATAATAAAAGATGGAAATGCTGGAACATTTACTGAACTTCAAGATAAAATTGATAATGGTGGTTCAGAAATAACATTAGATAAAAATTACACATGCGAAGAAGGTTTTGATACTGATGGAATTTACATTGGTAAATCTATTACTATTGATGGGCAAGGACATACAATAGATGCACAAGGAAAAGCAAGAATATTCCTTGTTAATGCAAAGAATGTTGTCTTAAAAAATATAATTTTTAAAAACGGTAAATCAGATAGGTATGGTGGTGCTATTTTCTGGAATGCTGATGCGGGTAGCGTTTCTAATTGTACTTTTGTAGGTAATTCTGCTGAAAGGAGTGGTGGTGCTATTTACTGGAATGCTGATGCTGATGGTAGTGTTTCTAATTGTACTTTTATTGATAATTCTGCAAATAGGAGTGGTGGTGCTATTTACTGGAATAATGGTGCTGCGGGTAGCGTTTCAGGTTGTACTTTTATTGATAATTCTGCAGCAGATAGGGATGGTGGTGCTATTTACTGGAATGATGCTGATGGTAGTGTTTCTAATTGTACTTTTATAGGTAATTCTGCAAATCAGGGTGGTGCTATTTTATGGGGGATTCATGGTACTGGTAGTAGTGTTTCTGATTGTTCTTTTATAGGTAATTCTGCAAATCAGGGTGGTGCTATTTACTGGGTGGGTGCTGCTGGTAGTGTTTCTGGTTGTACCTTTGTAGGTAATTCTGCAGATGGGGGTGGTGGTGCTATTTACTGGAATGATGCTGCTGGTAGTGTTGACACTTGTATTTTCAAAACAAGTTCTGATACAACTTATAATACACGTATTTTATCACCTACATTGAATGTTGATAATTTCACATCTTTTTATGGCTCTGGTGAGAAAATTACTTTTAACTTAACAACAAACAGCGGCATTCCTGTAACTAATGGAAATATCTCTATAAGTGTATACTTTAAAAATGGTACTTGGTTTGACAATTATAGCTGTTTAAGCGGCGAAGGATGGATTCCAAATTTACCTGTTGGGTTGTATTATGCTATTTTCAATACTGAATATGCTGGTTTTCAACCGATTAACAGAACAATAAAAATAATACCTAATATTCCATATTATGCAAATGTAACCTCAGTTACAACCACTAACAAAACAGTAAACATTACTGCAAAATCCAATGTCCCACAGGATATTCTAGAAGGTAAATTACTATTTATATTACCAAACAGCACTGAAATCATTGCTAATTATGGTGGTAATGGTATATGGTGGGTAGTACATACTTTTGAAAAGTGTATGAAATATGAAGTAAGTGCATATTATGAAGGATGGGATAATGTTACTGTAAACAATGCTACAATCACTGTTAATAAACTTCAAACAGAATTGTCTGCCGATGCGATCATTACAACATATAATATTGGTAAAGATTTAGTTATTACTTTAAAAGATTCTAATGGAAATCCAGTATCTAACGCTACTGTAACTGTTGATTTAAATGGTGCTAAAACCTATACTACTGATAAAAATGGTCAGGTTAAGGTATCAACTGCTGGTTTAGTTCCTAAAATATATACTGCTAAAATATCATTTGCAGGAGATAATAACTACAATGGATCTTCAATGGGTGTTACTGTAAATAAAGCAACACCAATTTTAAAAGCTAAAAAGAAAACATATAAAGCAAAAACTAAAACTAAAAAGTTCACAATTGTCTTAAAAGATAATACTGGTAAACCAATTAAGAACGCTAAAGTAAGATTAATGGTTAAAAAGATAACTAAAAATAACAAGAAAGGTGGATCTGATAAGGAATCTAAAGCTGATAAGAAGAAGAACTTTGCAGTAACTAATAATAAA
>CADAAJ010000031.1 GCA_902785855.1 uncultured Methanobrevibacter sp.
TGAATTTGTTAAATCAACAGCTCCACCATAACTTCCAGCACTATTATTGATAAATATTGAATCTTCAATAAAACTATATCCTGTAGCAGTGACAGCACCGCCTCCGTAACGAGCATAATTATTTCTAAATGTTGAATTTAAAATATGATTGTTGGAATAATAACTAACATACATTTCTGATTGAGCAATATATACTCCACCACCGGACACTGCAGTGTTGTTTACAAAATCACAATTATTTATGATACAGTCTGTTGTAAGTGCCATTATAGCTCCACCATGTCTTTTTGCAGTGTTATTTTCAAAATAAGAATTTATGATTGAAACATTTGGAGCACTATTAATTTCTATAGCTCCGCCGGCATTTGCTTCATTTGATTTGAATGTTGAATTAATGATTCTTGTATTTTGCCCATTTCTATATATTAAAATTGCACCACCATCTCCAATATTATTTTTTAAGTTATAATTGTTCTCAAATGTACAATTTTCTATTAGGCAATTTTGGGATAAAATGGATATTGCACCGCCTCCAATTTTTGCACTATTGTTTGTGAAAAGAGAATTGGTAATTTTTGCATTAGGTCCAATTATTCTAATGGCTCCATCAGATGTGCCTTGATTTGATTTAAAATTACAATTATTAACTGTCAATCCAGAAGCAGATGATTTAATTGCACCACCTTGATCATTTGCCTTACAATTGGTGAAATTACAATTTTCAAAAGTGGTATTGACTCCTGTTGTGGTTACTGCACATCCAAGATGATATTCATCTAAATATGCATTAATAAAATTGATATTTTTAAGTATTACATTTGATGCAGGTATAGAAAAGATATTTACCTTATTTGAAGCATCAATAGTATGTCCTTTACCATCAATTGTCAATGTTTTATTAATACTAAGTCCACTTTTAGGTACTACATCTCCATTAACATATTTGTAATTTTTATTAAATTCCAGAGTATTTCCGGCGTTTTTGATATCTTGGGATAAATCATTGAAGTTTCCTGTAGGTTCATCAGTTAAAATTTGCTCGTTGATATCTGTTCTAATTACTTCTTCGGTGATGTTATCTTGAGCAAATGAACACGATAATGTTAAAAAACAGATAATTAATAGTGAAAGCATCAAAAGCGTCTTTCTTAATATATTTTCACCCCCTTTTCATTTTCTAAACTATATGTTTTGACGCAAAACAATAGTTATATAACATATATAATTCATAATATATAAGATTTTTAATATTTGATGATTATATAATAATTTTTAAAAATAGTATATTATAATTCAATAAATTCTAATTTGAAAATAAAAAATAGTTATTGGATAATTATGTTAATTTCATGTTGGCATATCATGTAATTTGATATTAAAAAAAGAAAATTAAAGGAGAAGAAATCTCCTTATTTAGCAATAATTTTTGCTTTAGCTTTGGAACCTTTGTAAGCACCGTCACCTTTGAATGTGATTTTAGCTTTGTAAGTACCTTTTTTAGTTAATTTGGTAATTTTGAAAATAGCTTTACCTTTTTTAGAGGTTGAAGCTTTGTAGGTTTTACCATTAACTTTTAAGTATACTTTAACACCTTTAACTGGGTTTTTGTAAGCATTTTTTAAAGCTATTGCATATTTTTTAACTTTTTTCTTAGCTTTGAATGCTTTGTTTTTAGCAGTAATTTTAGTAGCAGATTTTTTAACAGTTATGTTAAAGGTAGTATTGGTTGGTTCATAACTTTCAGTACCGTTGAATGAAACAACTGCGGTGTAAATTTCAGGATATAATTTGGAGCTAACTTTAATTTTAGCTACACCATTATTATCGGTTACACCAGTGTATTTTCTTCCGTTAATAGTAATAGTAACGGTAGCATTTGAAATAGTTTTATTTTCATTGTCAATTAAAGTTACTGAAATAGCTTTTGCACCACTGTCGGTTGCAATTTTTAAGTTTTCAATAGGTTTAATTGATGAAGGTTTTTTGATGATAACTGGTACCTTGATATCAGTGGTTTTATAATAATTATCATTTCCTAAGTATTGTACATTGACGGAGTTATCTCCGTATTCAAATGCATCGGTTATATCAGCAGTACCATTAACTAAAGCAATTTCTTTGGTTTTGTTGTTGTATACAAATGAAACATTTCCAGTCAAATTGTTTTTAAGTTTTGCAATAATGGTAGCATTTTTACCATTATATTTAACTTCAATGTCCATTTCAGGAATATTTTTAGTAACATTTGCATATGAAGTTATAAATCCTTCACTAGGAGCAAAAGTTGCATCTCCGTTGTATTTAACATTGATGATATAATAACCTTTTTCAAATGGAGTTAATTCATCAAATAAGTAACTTCCATTTATTAAATCTCCTGTTTGATTGATAACACACTTCTTAGTATTATTGTTGATGATTTCTAAAGTAATATTTCCTGTTGCACTGGTATTACCAGTTACATTTACAACAATAGCACCATATTCATCTACAGTTGAATTTACTTCAATTGGATTAGTTTTTTTACTATCTTCTAATTTTGGTGTAGATGGATCTACAGGTGTGTTAAGATCTACAGGTGCAGTAGGATCTTCTGCAATTAAATCAGCTGATTTATCACTAGCTGCTAATTTTGCATCATCAATAGCACTATCTTCACTTGCAGCTACACAAGAAATTGCTAATAGCATTACAAATGCTAAAAGAACACAATAAAATCTCTTTGACATTTTTTTTCCTCCCTTTTTTATAAAATAAAGATTTTAAATATACATATAATGTATAAATATACATATAATGTATAAATATACATATAATGTATAAATATACATATAATGTATAAATATACATATAATGTATAAATATACATATAATGTATATCATTTTTAACATTTATTTTAGGTAGTATATTAATATTGTGTTAATTAATTTTTAGGTTTTTTTCTGGCTAATTGGAAGATTATTTTAATTGATTAAATTTATATCTTAATATCATTAGATATTAATGATATGAGAAGAATTGTTTTAGCTATTGAGAAATATTTTTTTATAATTATTTTAATTGCTGTTGCTATTTCATTGATTTATCCAAATTCATTTAAATGGGTTTTAAGTAATTTTAAAGGATTAAATATATTAAATTTACTTTTAAGCATTATATTATTTGCGATGGGAACAACTTTGAAATTAGATGATTTTATTGAAGTTTTTAAAAGCCCGAAAGAGATTCTTGTTGGAGTTTCTGCACAGTATATTATAATGCCTATTTTAGCTTTTTTGATTGCAAGAATATTTTCTCTTGGGCCGGCTTTAACAATTGGTCTTATATTAGTTGGAACTGTTCCTGGTGGAACTGCTTCTGATGTAATTACATTTCTTGCAAAAGGGGATTTGGCTTTATCAGTATCATTAACTACAATTTCTACTATAATTTCTCCATTTTTAACTCCTATTATAACATTAATATTAATTGGCAATAATATACAGTTTAATCCTGTTGAAATGATTATATCTATTGTTCAAATAGTTATCGTGCCAATTGCATTAGGTTTGATTGTCAGATATAAGTTTCCTAGTTTTTGTGATAAGTTAAAGGAATATCTACCGGCTATTTCATCTATTGTAATTTGTATTATTGTTGCAGGGGTTATTGGGGTTAATAAGGAATCTATTATTACCTCATTTGGTACAATAATTTTGGTAATAATTTTACTATATTCTCTTGGAATGACTTTGGGTTTTGTTTTAGGATATCTGTTGGGTATGGATAAAAAACAGATTGTTACAATTGCTATTGAACTTTCTTTTCAAAATTCTGGATTGTCAACAAGTCTTGCAAAAACACACTTTCCTAATTTCGCCGAAGCTACTGTTCCGGGTGCATTATATTCGGCCTGGCAGAATTTTGCAGGTTCTATTATTTCATACTTTTTAAAAAGATATTATCATTAAATGTAATATTTAATTTTTCCACAAAAAATTATAAGAATTTACTTTTGTTGTAATAATTTTTATATAAGTGTTAAAAACATATAATATTAATATAATTGAAAATATGGATTCCAGATATTTTTTTTGTTAACGGGGGAAATTAATGACCAAAACTAGAATAGAATGGATTGATTTTGTTAAAGCAGTAGCTATTTTAACAGTTTTATATATTCATGCAACTGATGGGATTTATATTATATTTTCGGAAGCTTTTCTGGATTATCCATTCGTTTCTAGAATGTTTCATTTTTCATCATTATTTATTGGTCGTATAGGTGTTCCCTTTTTTTTAATGGTTACTGGTTATTTGTTACTTGATAGAAGTTATGATGATCAAAAAGTTCGTCATTTTTGGGAGAATAATTGTAAAAATTTAATTATAATTACGGTTATATGGTCTGTAATATATACGATTGTATTGCAGGTTGCAACTTTTAATTCTCCGGATATTGATACTGTGGATATGGGAAATTTATTTTTTAGTCATATGTGGTATATGCCTATGATTATTGGAATGTATTTATCAATTCCATTTGTTTCAAGTGCATTAAAACATTTTGATAAAAAAACTATTCTTTATGCAACTGGAGTATTTTCAATTTTGGCATTCCTGGTTCCATTTCTTACAACTTTTCTTGATATAAACGGTATTCAAAATGTTAGTATCCAGTATTCATTAGGTTTTAGTGGTGGAGTATATGGTATCTATATTGTTTTAGGGTATTTGGTTAAAAAAGGCACCTTTAAAAATATTTCAAGTTATATTTTTGCTTTAATTGCTATTGTATCCTTTTTAATTTCTGTTATATTCCAGGAATATGCTTTTAGTAAAGGATATCCTTTTGTATTATGGTATGAGTTTCCTTTTATTTTATTTGGTTCATTTGCATTGTTTGAACTATTCTCCAGGATTAAACATATTCGAGGTTATAGTGTAATTAAATTCTTTGCTAAATATTCATTTGCAGTATTTTTAATTCATAATATATTCAGAATACCTTTACTTGCTATTGTAATTGATTTGCCAGTTTCAGATCCGATTAAATCTATTATACTTTGGATTTTATTAATCATATTTAGTTTTATTGCTGCAGTTATTGTTTATAGGATTCCAAAAATCGGTAAATATATTTTATACATGCGATGATTATTTTCATTTAATCTTTTTTTTAATTATTGGAATAATCCAGATAACTAGAATTGATATTAAACAGGATATTAAAATTGCAGGAGGATAAGCCAAATATCCAATTAGCATTCCAATTACCACTAAGATAATTGTGGATATAGATATGTAATTTTTTTCTAAAACCAACTGCAAGGCAATATTTCCGGGGTCTGATTCTTTTAAAAATTTACTTATAAGTTTTGAAAGTAGGGCAGTTACAATAAAACTTAATCCATAAAGGAATTGTGGGAAAAATGTATAAAAGTTTTCAGAAACAAAAACTGTAAGATAAGGTAAGAGTGAAAATACAAATAATGTAATTCCCATAGTCCAGATAACCTTTGAATTAATTCTATTTACTATACTGAACAGGTTATTATTAAAGTTCCAGAAATTAAAACACACAATGAAACTTACAGCATAAATTAAAAATTCATGTCTTAATTCAAATAAAGCTTCCCAACTTCCATTGGATGCGAGGGGTATTTCTAAAACAATTATTGTAATGATAATAGCAAGTATAGCATCAATTAGAGCTTCAAATCGTTCACTTTCCATGAGATTGTCTCCTGATGTGTCTGTTAATTATAATCCATAATAATATTGCAAATAAACATGAAATATAAATTCCTGGTCTGTAAATTGTATATGTTAAAATAAATCCTATTAAAATTCCAATTAACGGAATATGTGTTAAAATTGAGTTGTTATGCATCTCTTTTAATGTTTTATTATAAGGATTGCTCTTATAAATTAATCTATCTGCAATTGTATTTAAAATATGTGTTAATATGAATATTAATCCAAACATAGTCTCAGAAGGAATTGAATTAACATTTCTTGCAACCCAAATAGTAAAATATGGCAATAATGTTAATATAAATGTCATTATTCCATAAATCCACACTGCATTATTGTCAATTTCATCAATTATATGAAATAGATTATGGTTTGAATACCATACATTAAATAAAATCAAAAAACTAATTAAATAAGCAATATATATTGTTTGTAGTTCTAAAATTCCATTTAATGTTGGTGTTGCAGGTTGGGGAATTTTTAAAACTAAAACAGTCATAATAATTGCGATAATTGCATCAAGGAATGTTTCAAATCTATTTGTCTGCATATTAG
The DNA here is from genome assembly GCA_902785855.1 of uncultured Methanobrevibacter sp. Lineage (GTDB taxonomy): Archaea > Methanobacteriota > Methanobacteria > Methanobacteriales > Methanobacteriaceae > Methanocatella. The sequence continues at coordinate 6,293 of CADAAJ010000031.1, forward strand.
TATTTATATTATTTTTTATATAAAATATTATTGAAGGTGTAATTATGGACATGTTGATTGGTGGAAAATATATATCTGGTGATGATTTAGAGGAAGTTAAAAATCCATATAATGGTGAAGTAATCGATACAATTCCAATTGCACATTTGCAAACTGCACAATTAGCTATTGATGAAGCAAACAATGCTAAAAGTAAGTTAGTTGAAATGTCTGCATTTAAAGTTTCAAATAAATTACAGAATGTTGTTGAAAAATTAAAGGATAAAAGACAGGAATTTGCCGAATTATTAACATTAGAAGTTGGAAAACCTATAAATGAATCTCTGGTTGAAATTGACAGGTCAATTGAAACACTTAAATTGGCAGCTGAAGAAGCAAAGAGGATATATGGTGAAAGTGTTCCATTAGATGCTGGACTTAATGGAAAAGGATTTTTTGCATTTACTCAAAAATTACCATTGGGAGTAGTTGCAGCAATAACTCCATTTAATTATCCTCTAAATTTAACTATTCATAAAATTGCCCCAGCTATTGCATGTAAAAATACTGTTATTGTTAAACCACCAACTGAAGCTCCATTAACTGTAATGAAATTTTGCCAACTGTTAGATGGGGAATTTCCCGATGGAGTAGTTAACACCATAACAGGTTATGGCAGTGAAATAGGGGATTATCTGGTATGTTCTTCCGATATTGATAAAATATCATTTACTGGAAGTGTTACTACTGGATTGATGATATCACAAAAAGCCGGAATGAAAAAAGTTACATTAGAACTTGGAGGTAATGATCCTTTAATTGTTTTAAATGATGCAAACATAGATAATGCAGTTAAAGGAGTTATTAATGGTGCATTTTTAAATGCAGGTCAGGTTTGTATGGGGGTTAAACGTGTCATTGTTCAAAATGGTGTTGCAGATGAATTTGCATCCAAATTAGTTGAAGAAACTGAAAAATTAGTAATGGGAAATCCAATGGATGATAAAACTAATCTTGGAACATTAATATCACAAAATGCAGCAATACAGGTTGAACAGACTGTAAACGATGCCATTGATAAAGGTGCTAAAGTTTTAACTGGGGCTAAACGTGATGGTGCATTTTATCATGCAACTGTACTTGATAATGTTAAAATGGATATGGATTTGGTTTCAAGAGAAACATTTGGGCCTATTGCGCCTATTATTCGTGTTGATTCATTAGATGAAGCTATTGAGGTTGCAAACGACACGGAATATGGTCTTCAAGCAGGTGTATTTACATCAGATTATAAAGCTGCTATGAGATGTGTTAGAGAAATAGAATCAGGTACTGTTTTTGTTAATAAACAATCAACATTCAGAACAGATAATATGCCATTTGGCGGATTTAAAAATAGTGGTATTGGAAAAGAAGGCATTAAATATGCTGTTGAAGAAATGACAAAAACAAAATTAATTGGATTAAATTTAAGATAGATTTAATCCTTTATTTTAAATAATTTTCTACGAGATTGCGTGTTTCATTAAGAGATTCAATTGGAATTCCTTTTGGCATAGACCCAAGTTCACCATCAACCTCTTTAAGGATACTTCCATCCATTCCTAAAAACATTCCTTCACTTACAATATCACTGAATGATTGTGGTGGAAGTAAGGATACACCAACTTTGTTATTGTCTTTAACATTTAAATCATTAGTAACGACAGTTATTGCACGTTTGGATAAGTTAACATTACATAGCATTAAATTTTCATTTTTAGGATGTTGTGTTACACTCATTACTTCTCCAACTTTAATGTCAACTCCGATAATTGGATCATTTATAGGTCCTAATGTTAGTCTGTTTTTTAAACCAATTATGGTATCAAGGAAAAATCTTACTTTAGCTATGTTTTCTTGGGTTTTTTCTCTTTCTTCTTTTGGAGAATTACTTAAAAATTTTTTATTCCAATTATCTCCTCCCAACGCATCAATAATTTGCTCTGCTTTTTTGGTTAATTCAGCAACATCAGGTGAATTTACAAGTTCATCACCTTCGAGATAAGAATATGTTAATGATTGAAAATCACTATTCATTTGTTTTGCCAAATCAATCGCTTGTTTTTTATTCCAATTTCCTCTAAATGATGCTGTTGGAATAAGATTTAAATAATTTTCTCTTGCTTTACTAGCTACTAAAATTCTATAATCTTTTGTTGTATCCCACATTTGAAGTCTCCTTTTTAATCTAATTTATATTTTTTAACTTTATAATTAAATAAATTTTTTCTATTTTCTATAATTAAGACAATTTTTAACATTAGAAAACATAAACTATTTATATTAACACTAAAATAAATTTATACATATATTATTTAATTATTAGTTTATATTGTGGTGTTAAAATATGGTAGAAGTTTCAAAATTACGCAGTTTAGATATTTATACTAATTCTGGACATTATGTTGGTCGTGTAGAAGATATTGTTCTTAATATTAGGTTAGGGACTATTTCTAAATTACAAGTAAGGGCTATTGAACAAGAAAGAAAAGCAGTTGGATTTATAGATAATCTTAGAGGAGCTATTCAAGGGACTGCTCCAGAAGAATCTAATATGAGAGCTTTTCAAAATGATTTATTAACTGTTGACTTTGATAAAGTTCAAGCTATTGGGGACATAATGTTAATTAACCCTAGAGATATGAAAAAAGTAAATCAAGAACCTCCTATTCCTGAAGGAGTAACTCCTAAAAAACCAGAAACTCAACCACAAAATGAATCTCAAAGTCAATTTAAAAATGAAAGATTTTAAATAATCTTTTCTCTATTCTTTTTTTTTAATTATTTTTTTCTTGTGATATTATGAATGTAGGAATTATAGGTTGTGGAGCTATTGCTAATATTATTGTTTCAAGTATAGTTCCTGAGGATAATAATATTAATATTTCACACTTTTTTGATAAAGATATTGAAAGAGCAGAAAATTTGGCAAGTTTTGCTGATGGAGTTGCTGTTCTTGATTTTGAAGACATGTTGGATGATGTTGATTTAGTTTTAGAATGTGCTTCACCTGATTCTGTTAAAAATTTCGCTCCATTAATTTTAAAACAAGGTTGTGACATGCTTATCATGAGTATAGGTGCATTTATGGATAAACAATTTTATACTCAAGTATTGAATATAGCTAAAGAGAATAATGCTAAGATACATCTACCTTCTGGAGCAATTGTTGGTTTGGATGGAATTAAAGCTGTTGCTAAATTCGGACTTAAAGAAGTAACTCTTGTTACTCGTAAATCTCCGAAATCTCTTGGAAAAAATATTGATGCGGAAGAAGTATTATTTGAAGGAAAAGCTTCTGAAGCTGTTAAAGAATTTCCATTAAACATTAATGTTGCAGCTACAATAAGTATGGCATGTAACAGGGATATTGATGTTAAAATTATTGTTGATCCTAAAGTTGATAGGAATGTTCATGAAATTACAGCTAAAGGGGATTTTGGTGAATTTAAAACAACAACTATGAATTATCCATGTGCTGCAAATCCAAAAACTAGTATGTTGGCCGCACTTTCCGCTATTAGATTACTTAAAAGTTTTAATGAAACTATTAGTGTGGGAATGTAATGAAAGAATATGAAATTTATTCTAATTTGAAAGTTCCTGTTAATTCTAAGATTATTATTCGTTTAGATGGTCGGAGTTTTCATACTTTGGCCAATGATTTGAATTTGATTAAACCATATGATGAAAATTTTTATAAAGTAATTTCTGAAGTTTGTATGGATTTATTTAAAGAATTTTCACCACTTTTTATTTATACTTTTTCTGATGAGATTAGCTTGCTTTTAGATAAAGTTCCTTTTGATGGTAGGATTGAGAAATTAAATTCTGTTTTTCCTAGTTTTGCTTCAAGTTCATTTGTTATTCATTATAATGCAGAATTTAAAAAGCCTCCTGCTTTTGATTCAAGAGTCATTCCTATTGCTGATGAGGATATTGTAAAATATTTTAAATGGAGGCAGGATGAATCCTGGAGAAACTGTGTAAATTCTCATGGGATTTTCCATCTTAAAAACAAATATTCAAATGCTGAAGCTAATGATAAAATAAATGGTATGAAGTTAAACGAAATCCATGAATTATTGTTTCAGGATGGCATTAATTTGAATGATATTGAAACTTATAAAAAAAGAGGAATCGCAATATATAGGAAGCAGAAAAAAATTACAGGTTTTAATAAAAAGGAAAATATAAATCAAACATCATATAGAAGTTATCTTTACACAGATTGGAATGTTGAAAAATTTAGTGAAAAATTCTTTAAAGAAATAGATGTGATAAAATGAGCTTTATTTCAAAATTATTTGGTAATAAGGAAGATGAATTTGAGGAAGTTCGTGTTGACCGGGAAGTTTTGGAATCTGTAATTTACTATGCTAAAAAAGCTTATCCAAATGAATTTTTAGCATTTTTTGATGGTAAAATAAAGGACAAAGTACTTTATATTACTGGGTTGATTTTTGTTCCAGGTGAAACCTGTGAAACTGGGGCTGTTGTTCATACTGAAATGATTCCTATGGGGACTAAATATATGGGTTCTGTTCACTCACATCCAGGACCAAGTGCAATGCCTTCTGATGCAGATTTAGTTACATTTTCAAAAAATGGTTATTTTCACATGATTGTCTGTCTTCCTTATTCTCTTGAAACTTTCCAGTCTTATGACCGTTATGGACAGCATTTACCTTATACAATTGGAGATTATGGATATTTAAATGATGATGTTCATGATGACTTTTTTGATGAAAGTGATGTTTTAACTGATGATGATGAGTTCAAACCGGGATTAATGGATGAAAAAGATGATGAATTTTTCAAAACTCTTGATGAAACTCCACAGGATCACTATAATGAATTTGAAAATCAAAATCAGATAAATGTTATTTCAAACACACAAATGCCAACTCATGTAATAAAAATAGAACTAAATCCAAATGGCACTGTTAAAAATATTACTAAAAATAAAAAATAAAAACAATTATGGTGAAATTGTTTTTATAAACTTAATCCAATTGCTTCGTAAACGTTGTCTAAACTTTGGATTTCTTTAATGACATTATTTGGAATTTGTTTATCTAAAGTTAGAACCATTATAGCTCTTCCGCCTTTTTCATCTCTTCCAACTTGCATAATTCCAATATTAACGTCATGTTCTCCTAATTTTGTTCCTATTTTTCCAATACTTCCAGGAACATCTTCATATTTTGCAATAAACATGTTTCCTTCAGGAATAACATCGACCCAATAATCGTTTACTTTTAAAATTCTAGATTCGTGTAAGTGTGTTCCTTCGGCTGAGAAAGTATCAGTGTTACTTTTTGCAATAATTTTAATTAATGAATCGTATCCTTGGGCATTATTTTTTCTACCTTCGGTAATGCTTATTCCTCTATCTTTAGCAACAAGTGCAGCATTTACTGCATTGACTGGTGAGCTTAAAAATGGATTTACAGCACCTTGAATAACAGTTCTTGTTAATATTTCTAAATTGTCAATTTTAGCTAACTCTCCACTGTAAATAATTTCAATTTCTTGAAGTTTACCATTAACTGCTTGTGAAATGAAACTACCTAATCTTTCACATAATTCCATATATGGTGATAACTCTTGATATGTATTATTATCAATACGTGGCATGTTTAATACATTTTTAGGATTATTTCCTTTGGTTAACTCAATAATTTCATCAGCTACAATGATTGCAGCATCTCTTTGTGCTTCTTTAGTTGAAGCTGCAATATGTGGAGTTAATACGATATTATCAAGATCAAATAATTTACTTTCTTTTGGTGGTTCTTCTTCATATACATCTAAAGCAGCTCCACCAATTTTATTATTAACTAATGCATCATAAAGTGCATCTTCATCAATGATTCCTCCACGTGCACAGTTAACAATAAATGCAGAATCTTTCATTAATTCAAATTGTGGAGTTGAAATTGAGTGTTTTGTTTCAGGAGTAAGTGGGACGTGAATTGTAATGAAATCAGAGTTTTTAAGAACAGTGTTTAAATCTGTTAACTCAACGCCCATTTGTTTTGCAACTTCTTCTGGTAAATATGGGTCATATGCCATTGCATCCATTCCAAAGGATTTACATCTGTTAACAACTTGGGAACCGATTCTACCCATTCCAATTACACCGAGAGTTTTATTTCTAAGTTCTACACCCATAAATTTTTTCTTTTCCCATTTTCCATCTTTAACAGATTTATCAGCAATAGATATTTTACGGGCCATACTTAAAATTAAACCCATAGTATGTTCTGCTACAGTAACAGAAGTAGATTCTGGTGAGTTAACAACCATAATACCTTTTTCAGTAGCTGCATCAAGATCAATGTTGTCAACTCCAACTCCGGCTCTTGCAATAATTTGCATATTGTCTGCATTTTTAAGAATATCTTTTGTAAGTTTTGTTCGGCTTCGAACAACAATTCCATTATATTCATGTATGGTATTAGCCAATTCTTCAGGAGTAATTGTAGTGTCGACAACAACATCTGCTACTGCCTTTAAATTTTCAATACCCTTTTCATTAATAGCATCAGCAATTAGTACTTTCATTTTTTCACCATAATTTTTCAAATATTTAATAATAAATATTAATTAAAAGTATGTTTTTTATTATATTTAAAATTTAAATGAATTTTCAATTAATGTAAATTGTTCCTAAATTTTTTGATTAATTATATTTTTGCTTTGAATTTTAAAAAAGAGCTTTAATATGGGATTTTTTTAAAATACTTCTGAAATTCAATTTTTATTAAAAAACATAAATAGTGGTTTTAATAAATTATTTGTATTAAAGAAATAAGATGATATTATGTTTTTAGAGGATTTCAAATATGGGGATAAAGTAATTCCACAGACAATTTTAGGTTATGGTCCGTTTATGGCTGAACCTTATTTTGGCCATAGGTCAAGGATTTATCAAATAGATTTATATGATAATCCTCAAAATATTGCTGATGTTATTGTAGAATCATATGAAAATGGAATAAGGGCAATTAATTTAGTAAATGATTCTAAATTATTAAAGGCTTATGATATAGCTTCAAATCAGGGTTGTAAAATGAAAGTTATCGCAACAATTGGTAAAAGTGATGTTGATTATTTAAATCCGAATTATGAAGTTGCAAAAGAAGTTGACTGGGATGAAGATATAAAATTATTTTCAAGTTATGACTGTCCTTTAATGTTGGTTGATGAATTTATAACTGATGGATATGACTGGAAATTAACATCAAAAATATTGTCTGAAATTAAGAATGCTGGTTCATTATCTGGATTGGTTACTGCATTTCCTTCTCGTACAACAGATTTAATTAAAGAAAATTTAGATTTAAATTTGTTTGATTTTTATATGGTTCCATTTAATTCAATATCCTATATGATGGATATTAGTGCATTTAATTCAGCTCAAAGAGAAGATTTTAAACAAAAATTATTGGATTTAAATAAAAATATAATAGCTACTAGAATTTTAGCAGCTGGTGTATTAAAACCAAAAGAAGCATTTGAGTTTTTTAAAAATATTGATTACATTGATTTGATTACTATGGGTGTGGCTAGTGTTGAAGAAGCTCGTGAAGATTTTAAACTCTTAAAAGAGTATTAAAATTTCACTACTTCATATTTTTCAAATGGTACTATATTTTCTTTTTCAAATGATTCATTTAAATCTTTTAAACCATCTATTAAATCTGTCATGTTTTTATTTGATGGTTTTTTACCGGTAATTTGGAGATATTGTCTTGGTGAAATTTCACAATATTTGCATTCAAAATTACAGCATCTGTCTTTTTCCTCACAGCCATATCCTTCTTGTTCTTCATCAGTTCCAATCACAATATCGTCGAGGATTTTTGAAACTCGTTCATCTGAAGCAAACATAGCTATTTTTTGTGTTTTTCCACAAATTCCTATTGCTTGTTGTCCTTTATAATTGCAAACCCATTTTATTGGATGATTTTCCATTCCTGTAATTTGTAAGTTTTCCATACTATCACTTAGTTTTCTTTTCTCTCTTTAATAATTTTTAATAATTCTTTTGAATTGTCAAATTCTTTCAGTTCCCAGGATTTAATTACAGGAACTGTACCTATTGATTCTTTTATTTTATCATTATTTATTATAAATACTGGTTCTGATGTAGTTATCATTGATAAATCTTTAAGAGGTATTGCCATTCTTTTTAATGTTTTTTCATTTCTATTTTTTTCAACATTTGTTATTAATGGCGTATCTTTACTTGAACTCTTCATTTTAGCTACAGCATCAAAAGGACTTTTATTTGTTGATAAAACACCATAACCTAATTTGGATAAATCATTAACATCGTTACTGAATTCAATATCTTCCTGTTTTGGTTGTTTTAATAAATCGATGTCAACAGTAATTTTTGTATTTAATATTTCTTCTAAAATCATAGCAGTTTCAGCATTTGCTCTAACAATTCCGTTTTCATATTTATACATTGTTGCACGAGATACATGTGCCAAATTTGCTAAATCTTTTAGGGATAATGAATATTCGTCTCTGTATTGTTTTATAATATTTCCATCAATTTTAACAAAATATCCTCCACGATCAGCTAATATTTCTGGATGTTCATTATATAAAATCATGTTTTTTAATGTATTAAAACTGATTGTGGGTATGTCATATCTCTCATAAATCACTCCATCTTCTAAAAGCCCATTTCGTGATTTCTCACCAATTATAATTGGTGATGCGAGAAATATGTTTGATAATTGTTTCATTTCATGAGAATTATGCTCATTAATACTATCAATATTTAAAAATGTTTTTAAAAGTAATATAACTAAATCTTTTCTAGCTACGATATCAAAGGAACCTTGATCATATATATCTGAGGTTTTAAAACCCTGAGATATTAATAAATTCTCTATATTTTTAAGCAAGTTTCCTCTAGTTAACATATAAAATACTCCTTTAAACTATATATTGTTTTAACTCTAATATATGTTATATTTAAAGGTGATTATAATTATTTTTTTATATATTGGAATTGATGATACTGATTCTCCGGATGGGATGTGTACAACATATCTTGCAAGTCAAATAATTAATAAATTTGAAGAAAATGGGATTGTATTAAAAGATTACCCTAGATTAATTAGATTAAATCCATTTGCAAGATTTAAAACCCGTGGAAATGGTGCTGTTAGTTTAAAAATTTTAAATGATGATAATGCAAATTTAGCTCGCCAGATTGTTTTAGATGAAGTAGAAAAATTATCTATGTTTGACTGTGACAATACAAATCCTGGAGTGATTTTTTACGAGGGAGAAATCACAAAAGAAATGCAAGATTATGCTTTTAAGGCAATTTATGAATTTATTGAGATTAATGAAGCCGAAACTTATGCAAAATCATTTGGATGTGAAATACATAAATTTAAAAAAGGAAGGGGAATTATTGGTTCTCTTGCAGCAATTGCATTGCCATTATCAGATTATACTTTTGAATTGCTTGTATATAGGGATTCTAAAAATTTTGGAACTAAAAGAAAAATTAATTATGAATCAGTATATGAAATGGATAAAAAAACGTTTCCTGAAACTTTTGAAAATATTGATTATGGGGAAGGTTATATTGCTATTGAACCTAAAACTCCATGTCCTGTTTTGTATGGAATCAGATCTAATTCTTTTGAAATTTTAAATGATGCAAAATCCATTGTTAAAGTTGAGGAACCTATTAAGGATTGGTGTATTTTTAAAACAAATCAACATACCGATATGCATATTCAAAATGCTGATAAAATTTCAGATATGAAACAATTTGGATGTTACTGTATTCAAGGAGAAGTCAAAAACGAACCTAAAATCATTGATGGAGGGCATATGTTTTTTTATATCTTTGATGATTCTGGAGAAATTGAATGCGGTGCATATGAGCCTACAAAAAATTTCAGAGATATAGTATCTCATTTACGTCCGGGAGATATTATTAAAGTATATGGCGGAATTGGTGAGAAAAATACATTCAATATTGAAAAATTTCAGGTAATTAAACTAAATGATATTAAGTATGAAAATCCAATTTGTAAATGTGGAAAAAGAATGACTTCTGCAGGAAAAAATAAAGGATTTAAATGTAAAAAATGTGGAAATAAAATTAAATCCAGTGAAAAGGTTCCTGTAAAAATTGAAAGATCATTAAAAAATTCAAAATTTTATGAAACCCCTGTCAGTGCAAGACGTCATTTGTCAAAGCCAATTTGCCGTATGAATTTAGATTAATTTTTGTTATTTTTTTCACTTTTAGTGAAATTTTTTTTTAATTTTATTCACATTAATAGAATTTTTCACATTTAAATCATACTAATTTATATACTAAAATTTTGAAAACTATAAATTAATTAGTTAGTAGTAGGTTAGTTGGGAGTGGGTTATTATTCCGAATAATGATGAACATATTTATCGTGAAAAATTGGATGGTAGAATTCTAAAAAAGAATCCTTGGAAGGATTATGGGTTGCATGTCACTGTTTTACTATTGGTAATTATTGCGGAACTTATTGGTCCGATTTATATTCCTTTATCTGACTCTGTTACTGTTTCAGTAATGCCTTTACTTTATACAATGGTTTTAGGTTTAGCATTTTATCTTTTAAAACCTATTAAATGGATTCAAAGAAAACAAGCTAGGGTTGCTGAAGGGGCTATGATGCTTTTTATTGGTATTTTAATAGCTAAGTTGGCTATCTCTAGTGGTCAGTCTATGCATATTTTATTTGAAATGGGTCCTGCATTATTATTGCAGGAGTTAGGACATTTAGCTACAATATTTATTGCACTTCCTGTTGCTTTACTTTTAGGATTTAAACGTGAAACAATTGGTATGACTAACTCTATTGGTCGTGAACCTGAAGTAGCGGTCGTTGTTGATAAATATGGTTTTGATTCTCCAGAATCTAGAGGAATTTTTGCTTTATTTATTGTAGGAACTATAATTGGTACTGTATTTATAAGTTTTTTAACAAGTATTTGTACTTCAATACTTCCATTACATCCTTATGCTTTTGCTATGGCTAGTGGTGTAGGTAGTGCCAGTATGAATGCAGCTTCATTAGGACCTACTCTTGCAGCATTTCCCGCATTGGAAACTCAAATTGAAGCTTTTGCAGGTTTCAGTAACTTATTATCCTTTTCAATTGGAATATATATTGTAATATTTATTGCTCTTCCTTTAACTGAAAAATTATATAGTTGGTTAGAACCTAAGATTGGTCGTGAAGCTATTGTATCTGAGGGGGATGATGAAAATGCCTGATTTGATTGATGGATCTGAGAATGTTTCTGTTCATGGGATTTTTAA
>CADAAJ010000032.1 GCA_902785855.1 uncultured Methanobrevibacter sp.
TCAGTTTCATAAGCAAAACCTTTATCTATTAATCTTTGAATTTGGTCAATTATTTCATCCATATGATCAGTTGCTCTTGCAAATAAATTAACACCATTGACATTTAACTTCTCCATGTCTTCACGATATCTTTTTTCATATTTACGAGCAAGGACATCAGCAGGAATACCATTTTCTTTTGACCTGTTAATTATTTTATCATCAACATCTGTAACATTCTGAATATAAAAGACAGCATATCCTTTGTACTCCAAATATCTTTTTATTGTATCAAAAGAGATATATGTCCTTCCATGGCCAATATGTGCATCATCATAAACAGTTGGACCACAAACAAACAGATTAACCCTATTTTTGTTAATTGTTTTAAAATCCTCTTTACTACGAGTTAAAGTTGAATAAATCTCCATGAAAATAAACCTCGAAAAAAAGTAATTATAATCTTAAATGAAGGCAAGTGAGGGATTTGAACCCCCGTACCATGGTCTGCAGCCACGTACCTAAGCCACTCGGTAAACTTGCCAAAAAATTAAAAGTATAATAAAATATTAGAATATAATAATATATAAATATTTCTAATATTTTGTTTTATTTTGCCTCAGAACCTAAACAAGTCTTACAATCATCATCAAGGTCTGATTTATTTATGTCAAGTTGCTCTAAAACATCAATTGTTCTAACATTTTTACAGATTTTACAAGTTCTTGTAATTAAATCAGCTTTAGTAGCTTCACCAGTAGCTAATTCATTTGCAAACTCATGAATCATAGACTTAACATTATCATCAAGTTTAATACCACTACCTCTTTTATCAGTAATATACTGAGAAACAGCCGGTTGAGTTATATCCATGATTTCAGAAACATCTTTCTGTTTCATTCCTAAATTTAATAATTCTTTTGCTAATTCTGACCTAATAGCAGGTATTACATACCATACAACGATTTCACAAGGTGGTTTCATATTAATCACCATCTTTTTTTAACAAATCTCCACATTCAACTTTATCATCGATTTTATCTTCAGTGACACAAATTTTATTTTTATCAAGTAAAATTTGAATAAGTTTTTCATTTTCTTCAATTTGTGTTTCTAAAGCCCTAATTGCTTCAGCAACGGGGTCAGGTAGTTTATTATGTTCCAAATCAACAACATGACTTTTATTTTTACTTCTAACAATCCTACCTGGAACTCCAACACAAGTTGATTCTGGAGGAACATCATTTAAAACTACTGCACCAGTACCAATTTTGGAATATTGACCAATAGTGATATTACCCATAATTTTAGCACCAGCCCCTATAATAACACCTTTTTCAATAGTAGGGTGCCTTTTACATTTTTGAGTAGTAGTTCCACCTAAAACTACACCTTGATAAATTAATACATCATCACCAACAATTGTAGTTTCACCAACGACAATTCCCATTCCATGATCTATAAAAACTCTTTCACCAAATTGGGCTCCCGGGTGTATTTCAATACCCGTGAAAAATCTGACAAGGGTTGATAAGATACGAGCTAATAGCTTTAATGAATGATTCCATAAGAAATGACTAAGCCTATGGAATATTATAGCATAAAATCCAGGATAACAAAAGAAAACCTCAATAGTTGACCTCATTGCAGGATCTTTTTCCTTGATAACTTGAATCTCACTTTTCAACCTCTTGAACATTTAATATCTCCAAAGTTATATAGAGATATATAATATAACAGGTACTATATAAATTTATTCTTAATCAAATAACCAGTCAACAGATAAATATCTGTCACCTGCATCCGGAAGAATAGCGATTATTCTTTTACCTTTATTTTCTTCTTTTTTAGCTAATTCTAATGCAGCCCATGTTGCAGCTCCTGATGAAATACCAGTAAAAATACCTTCCATTTTTGCAAGTTTTAATAAAGTTTTACCCGCATCCTCACTTGCAACAGGAACAATATCATCAATTAAATTTTCATCATAAATTGATGGAACAAAGCCTGCACCAATTCCCTGAATTTTGTGAGGTCCTTTTTCACCTTTTCCTAAAGTTTGTGATTCTTTTGGTTCAACAGCAACAACTTTAACATTAGGGAGATGTTCTTTTAAACCTTTAGCAATACCAGTTGCAGTTCCCCCAGTTCCAACTGCAGATACAACAATATCCACATCACCATCAGTATCTCTTAAAATTTCCTGAGCAGTGGTTTTGTAGTGAATATCAACATTTGCCTCATTATCAAACTGTCCCAAAATAATTGAATTTGGATTTTCTTCGTTTAATTCTTTAGCTTTTGCAATTGCTCCACCCATACCTTCTGAACCAGGAGTCAATACAATTTCTGCACCGAAAATAGCTAAAAGTTTTCTTCTTTCAATAGACATTGTGTCAGGCATAGTCAATATTAATTTATATCCTTTAGCAGCTGCTGTAAAACCAAGACCAATACCGGTGTTTCCACTTGTAGGTTCTATGATTGTTGCACCAGGTTTAAGTAAACCTTTATTTTCAGCATCTTCAATCATTGAAACAGCAACACGGTCTTTTACACTATTTGTTGGATTAAATGATTCAATTTTAACATCAACTTCTGCATTTAAATCTTTAGTTAAGTTATTTAATTTTACAATTGGTGTATTTCCAATTGCATCAGTTATACTGTCAAGTACGCCTCTTTTTAATTCTGGAATATTTACCATATTTTTTTCTCCTTTATTATTTATTGATTATACATTAATATATTAAAAAAGTTAATATAACTATCGTTATAATAACTATTGTTATATTCTATATGTCATTACTTAAAAAGGTTTTGGAAAAAAAATTAAATATTTTCTTTAAAATAATCACAGATATCAGTGCAAGGACAAATATCACATTGTGGAGACATTGGTTTACAAATATTTTGTCCAAATTGAACCATTAAATCATTCAATTTAATCCATAAGTCTTTTGGAGCAATTTTACAAAGTTCCATTTCAGTTTCATCAGGATTTTTTGTATCAACCAAACCCAACCTGTTTGAAATTCTGTGAACATGAGTATCAACAGGAATTGCAGGAAGTTCAAAAGCAAAAACCATAACACAATTAGCTGTTTTTCTACCAACACCGGGAAGTTTAACTAGTTCATCAACAGTGTCAGGAACTTCTCCACCATATTGGTCAATTAAAATTTGAGAAACTTCCTGAATTCTAGCAGCTTTAACATTATAAAAACCAGCAGGCCTAATCAATTCTTTTACATCATCAATAGGAGCATCGACAACTTCATAAATATCTTTATACTTAGCAAATAAATTATCAGTAGCCTGGTCTGTATTTTCATCTCTGGTTCTTTGAGATAAAATTGTTCTAACTAGTACTTTATAAGGATCATGATCTAAAAAAACTCTAATTGTAAAAACACTTTCCAAATCTTCAATTAATTTAATAACTCTATCCTCTTTATTCATTTTTTTAACTCCAATTCAAATCCAAGTTCTGACATACTTTCAATAAAATTTGGAAACGATACATCGAAAACTTCACCATTAATTATCTGAATATCATGCTTAAGACCAATTAAACTAAAAGCCATTGCCAATCTATGGTCTTTGTGAGAGTCAACAACCCCTGATGTGACTCCTCCAGTAATACTCATACCATCTTCTCTTTCAATTAATTTACAATTTAATTTCTCAAGTTCACGACAAGTTGTATCAATTCTATCAGTTTCCTTAACTCTAGCATGAGCAACACCAGAAATATTGGATGTACCCTCCGCCATGGCTGCTAAAACAGCGACAGTTATTAATAAATCCGGCGCATTTGATAAATTAATATCAATAGCCTTTAATTTACCATCTGATTCAATTTCTACATAATCTTTACCACAAGTAATTTTTGCACCCATTTTTTGAAGAATATTTAAAATTAATTTATCTCCCTGTTTAGAATTAGCAAATAAATTTTTAATTATGGCTTTACCTCCATTAATAGCAATTAAAGCCAATAAATATGAAGCTGATGAAAAATCACCTTCAACAGTATAATCACATCCAACATAATTCTGTTTTTTAATTTTAAATTCATCAATTCTGCAATTTTGATAATCCTTATCACAATCTTCATGCTTTAAATAATAACCCGCATGAACCTTAACACCAAAATGTTTCATAATATCCAAGGTCATATCCACATAAGGTTTTGATTTAAATTCAGGTAAAACATACAGTATAACACCCTGATTAGATAGTGGAGCAGATATTAAAATTGAAGAAATAAATTGTGAACTAACATTACCTTCAATATTAGTTTCACCACCAGCATATCCGGGTTTAATTAATATTGGTGCTTTTTCATTATCATTTAATGATTTTGTTGCAATTCCCAAAGGTTTTAAAGCATCCATAAGCAATCCCATAGGTCTAGTTTGCAAAGATTCATCACCAGTTAAAATAACTTCATTATCACTTAAAGCAGAAACAGAAGTCATTAATCTTAAAGTAGTACCAGAATTAGCCAAATCAATCGGAATATCGGAAAAATTATGTAATTTTCCACCAGTTCCAATAACTTCCAAATATTTTTCATGTTTAGTTATTTTTGCACCTAAAGATTTACAGACTCTTATTGAAGATAATGTGTCTTCAGAATATAACATATCATACAGTTTTGATGTTCCTTGTGAAAGAGATGCTAGGATAACTGCTCTATGAGAATAACTTTTTGAAGGAGGTGCTTTAACTATACCGCCAATTTTTGAAATATTTTTAACCTTAAGAATCATTTTATCTTACCTTAAAGATTATGTATTTTGTCATTTCCTCAACTTTTCTATACACAAAATTTATATTGGATGCTTAATTAATTTTTTGGAATCATCTCAAACATATCCAAAATTAAATCAATAATCATCAGAATAATTTTAAAATAATTATTTGATAAGGTAAAAATTGCTTTTAATTAAAAATAATAAAATTAAGTACAAAATATATGAAATTTAAAGGAAAATAGCATATAATCAAACTTTAAAGTTATTTTCATTAACTTTTTTTATAAGAGATAAAATAAAATTTGTTGAACAATAAATTATTAAAAATATATATAATGAATAATTAAACATATATTTATGAGCGAAAATAACAAAATACCAAATTTTATTACATTTCCAAAAACTTTTGAGAAATATAAATGGTACAAACCAATACTAGTTTTCATAATTGGATTAATAATATATATAATATTCAATGTTATTGTTGATATTGTTTTTAATGTTACATTTGGAACTGAATTAATTACCTCAATTGCAAATGGAGGATACGAAGCTTTAAATAGTGAAGTAGGTCAAATTTACACAGATTTAGGAATTATTGTTATGATTCCTGCAATATATCTTGCAGCAAAACTTATCAGAGACAGACCATTTTCTTCTTATGCTTCTTCCCGTAGAGGATGGAATCATAAACTCTATTTTAAATCTTTAATACTTCCATTAATAATGTATATTATCCTTGAAATTATAGGTCTTGCTATTGATGGGCCAGAAAATGGAACATTTCATTTTACAGTACCATTTTTCATCCTATGCTTAATAACCGTACCTTTACAATGTATTGCAGAAGAATATGTATTCCGAGGATTACTATTGCAAACCTTTGGATCATGGTTTAAATTTCCAATAATCGCAATAGTGCTTCAGGCAATAGCCTTTGCAGCATTGCACGGATATAATACATTTGGAATTATCCAAATATTTATTAGTGGACTTATATACGGATTTTTCACCTGGAAAACAAATGGTATAGAAGTAAGTTCAGCAATACACACTATGAACAATTTAACTATTACAATATTTGTTATGCTCGGAATTCAATTAACATCTTCATCACCAGAACAAATGGATGTTTTAATTTCAATTATAGTTGAAATAGTGATGTCAGCCATAATATATTATGTTGGTGTTAAAACCAATTGGTTTGGAGAACTTACAGAAAACGAACAAGCCTAAACTAATGATTATTCAAATTTTGAATAATCACTATTTTTTATTTTTTAAACAAAATTTAAAATAAACTCTTAAAGATATTAACTTGTAATTTTAAGCATAGTATCAATTATATAACTAATCTATGCTAATTATTTCAAAAAAAAGAATTAAATAATTGAGAAGTAATTATCTAATTACTTCAACAATCATGTCTAAGTTTTCAGATTGTAAAATATCGACTTTTTTACCAGATGCACCAACAATCTCTTTTTTAATATTTAACATATCTTCAGGAACTACAATACCATCAATTGAAAGTTCATGAGATTGTTCTAAAACAGAACCTATTTCATCAATATCTGTTGATTTTAAATAACCGATGATTTTACCAGCATCACCTTTAAATGTAGGTCCAATTTGAGACATATCAGGTTCAACTTCAATGATTTTTTCATGTACTTCAGGTTTTCCTGAACTAATTGTTAAATCATTAATTTTTAAAGTACCTTTTAAATCATCTTCAAATTCATTAAATATTCCAACCAATGAATCATCTGAAGTATATACATTAACTTCACTAAGTTCTGCATTCAAAGGTATTTTTGATGCAGATTTAAACCTCCTTACTTCATCAATTAACTCAACAGTAGTTTCCCCTTTGTTTTCCATTTCTTCATTAATTAATTCATCGTATACTTCCGGCCAAGATGTAGTATGGATTGATTCATCTGCAAAGTATTGATAAACTTCTTCTGTAAAGAATGGTGCTATTGGAGCAAGAAGTTTAAGAGATGTTTCAACAACTGTTTTTAAAGTGTATTTTGCAGCTCTTCTTGATTCAGCTGAAACATCAGAATATAATCTGTATTTTACAGCTTCAATATATTCATCACAGAAATCATGCCAAAAGAATCTTTCAATAGATGTTATAGTATCTGCAAAGTTATAATCTGCAAATGCTTTATCTACAGTTTTATTTAAGTTATTTAATTTAGATAATATCCATAAATCAAGAGCACCTAGATTATCTTTAACTTCCACATAAGATATATCTTCATCAAATATTTGCATACTGATAAATCTAAATGCATTCCAGAATTTTCTTAAAAATCTGTATCCATGTTTAATATCTTTCCAATCAAATATAACATCTGAACCAGGAACACTATTAGCTGCCCATGTTCTTAAAGAGTCAGCACCATATTTTTCAATAACTTCTTCAGGCCCTACAACAAATTCAGGTCTTGATTTACTCATTTTGTTTCCATCTTCACCAAATACCATACCATTTATTACAATATCATCAAATGGTTTTTCATCAGTTAATGCTAAGCAACGTAATGTTGTATAAAATGCCCATGTACGAATAATATCGTGTCCTTGCGGACGTATATTAGCTGGAAAATGATTTACATAATCTTCATCAGGCCATCCTGCAATTGATAATGGTGAAATTGATGAATCCATCCAAGTATCCAATACATCTTCTTCAGGAATAAATTCTTCACATCCGCATTCACATGCATGTTTAGGTTTATCTACAGTAGGATCAATTGGTAAATCTTCAGCATCAGGTAAAATTACTTTACCACAATCTTTACAATACCATACTGGAATTGGAGTTGCAAATATCCTTTGTCTTGAAATACACCAGTCCCATTCCATTGAATCCGCCCAATTTACCATACGGGATTTCATATGTTCCGGAACCCATTTCATTTCATCAGCAGCAACTTTTGTTTTTTCAATTAAATCTCTTACTGCAACAAACCATTGTTTTTTAACAAGAATTTCAATTGGAGTTTTACATCTCCAGCATTGTCCAACATTTTGTTCAACTTGTTCTTGTTTTAATAAGTATCCTTCACTGTCCAAATCTTCAATAGTCTGTTTTTTACAGGTCTGCAAGTCCATTCCTTCATATCTTCCAGCAGCAGAAGTTAATGTACCTGTTTCATCAATTGCATTAATGATTTCCAAATCATATTTTTGAACCCAACTTACGTCAGTTTTATCCCCAAATGTACAAATCATTACCGCACCAGTACCGAATTCAGGATCTACTTCCTCATCAGCAATAATTTTTACTTTTTGATGTGATAGAGGAACTTCAACATATTTACCTAAAAGATGAGTGTAACGTTCATCTTCTGGATGAATTACAACAGCCACACAAGCAGACATTAATTCCGGACGTGTAGTTGCAATTAAAATACCTTCATCTGATGGATCAGCCTGTTTTCCTGATTTTTGAGAAGAGACAATATCATCATAAGAATCTTCAACAGCAGGAGGGAAGTTAACATAGTTTAAAAATGTAGTATTGTCAGAATATTCAACTTCAGCAAATGCAATAGCAGTTTGACAACGAGGACACCAGTTTACAGGATGTATACCCTGATAAATCAATCCTTCATCATACATTTTTAAAAATGAGTACTGAGTTTTTTTCATGTACTCGGGAGTCATTGTTACAAATTCACGAGTCCAATCCTGTGAATATCCCATTGACCTCATTTGTGATTTCATTTTTGCAATATTATCAGTAGTTAAATCTACACAATATTTTCTAAATTGTGTTCTTGAAACATCATTTTTATTAATATTATGAGTTTCTTCAACCTTTACTTCAGTGGGAAGTCCATGACAATCCCATCCTTGTGTGAATAATACATCCAATCCTTTTTGTCTTCTATATCTTGCATTCATATCAATATAAACCCAATTTAAAACGTGACCTAAATGAATTGAGCCTGTAGGATATGGTGGGGGAGTATCAATAACATATCTAGGACGAGAACCATCTCCAATATATTTGTAGATATTTTCATCTTCCCATTTTTTCTCCCATACTTTTTCTTTTTTAAAGTCATAGTCTTTAGGAATTTCTTCATTTGACATACATTATCTCCAAATATAATTAAGTAAAAATAATATTTTTAAATTTGTTTTTTATTATTTAAAAATATATATTATAGATAATTTTATTATATAAAAAAATTAATAAATAATATTATTATTAATGAAAAAAAGGACTGTGAAAAAATGGAATTAATATGGTTTTATGTTGCAATTGTATTAGCAATAAGTGATATATTACACACAACATTAATGTGGAAGGTTTTTAATAACTTTTACATATTACTTGGCGGTCTAATTGAACAAACAACCCATGCCACATGGAAAACTTGGCTTGTTCATGAAATTATGGAAGCTGGTTTTCATTTTATAATAGTATCAATCGCATTTTTAAATCCTATAATAGGAATTCAAGCAGCCCTGATTCATTTTGTAATTGATGTTACTCACACCATATATATTTCACATATGGGTGAATTAGAACATAGAGCTCTTCACTTTTGTATTGAATCTCTATTTTTCATGTTAATTTATGGACTATAAAAATAATTAATGGAGTTATTGAATGCCAGTTATTACTTTCAAATATCAAGATTTAAAAGATTTAGGAATCAGTATGGAAAAAGATGAATTAATTGACACATTACCTATGATGTCAAGCGATATTGAAGACTTCAATGATGAAGAAATCAAAGTAGAATTCTTCCCAAACAGACCAGATAATTTATCTGTTGAAGGAGTAGCCAGATCTTTTAAAGGATTCATTGGACAGGAAACTGGACTTCCAAAATATAATGTAGAAAAATCAAACGAAATAGTAACAGTAGATAGCGAAGTTGCCAAAATCAGACCATACATTGCTTTTGCAAAAATAGACAATGTTGATTTTAGCGGAGATAAATTAAAATACATTATGGATTTCCAAGAAAACCTCCATTGGGTTATTGGAAGAGATAGAAAAAAAGTAGCTATTGGTATTCATAATGCAGATGTTGTTAACGGACCATTCAAATATATTGCAACTCCAAAAAATGAAAATGCATTTGTCCCATTAGAAAAAGATGAAAAAATGACTCCCAGATCAATTTTAACTGACCATGAAAAAGGAGTTGATTATGCCCATTTAATTGAAAAATTTGATAAATATCCTTTAATTTTAGATAAAGATGATAATGTATTATCAATGCCTCCAATTATTAATGGAGAGTTAACTAAACTTAAAGAAGATACACACAATATTATTGTTGATGTAACTGGAACTGATGAAAGAGCAGTTAATCAAACATTAAACATTATCTGCTGTTCTTTTGCTGAAGTTGGAGGAGAAATAAAAAGTATGGAAGTTAAATATGAAGACAAAAATATAATAAGTCCAGATTTAACTCCACAAGAAAGAATTGTTCATGTTGATACTGCTAATGAATTAATTGGTGGAACAACATTAACTGCAAAAGATATTAAAGATTTACTTTTAAAAGCACGTTTTGATGCTGAAATTATTAATGATAATGAAGTTAATGCAATTATCCCAGCTTATAGAGTAGATATATTACATGAAGTAGATATAGTTGAAAATATTGCAGTTCAATATCATATAAATGCTATTGAAGCAGAATTACCAGACATCAATACTGTTGCTTATGAAAATAACTGGTTTAAAGCTGAAAGTACTATCCGTGAAGTAATGATTGGACTTGGATTTCAGGAAGTAATGAGTTTAATGCTTACTAATGAAGATGCTCATTATACTAAAATGAATCAAATAGAAAAAGAACATGTTCAAGTTGCAAAACCAATTACAATTGACAGAACCATGATTAGAACCAGTTTAATTAATAGCTTAATGGAATTTTTAGAAGACAACAAACATGAAGATTTACCTCAAAAAATATTTGAAATCGGAGATGTTTTATACATAGATGAGACAAAAGAAAATAAAACAGTAGCAGGTAAAAAATTAGCAGGATTAATTTGTCATTCAAGTGCAAATTTCACAGAAATAAAATCAGTTGTTACTTCTATTTTATCAAACTTAGGTTATGAAATGAAAATAAGTGATAGTGAAAATAAAACATTTATTGAAGGTAGAGTGGCTGATGTAGAAGGTAAATCTGAAAAAGGAAATATTAAAGGATTCTTTGGTGAGATTTCACCAGAAGTGATTACAAACTTTACTTTAGAATATCCAGTTATTGGATTTGAAATTGAATTTGTTTAATACCACAATTTTCTCATTTCTGTTTCCAACTGTGAGTAATAATTTGCAGTTGGAGAACTATCATAATTATTGAATATTGCTATTAAAATTAATAAGATTACTATGGAAACAATCAAAATAATTAATAGTTTATTCAATTATTCACCACCCACCACTTAAAATTAACCTTAATCATCGTATTTATCTATAAGTTTAGCAACATCTTGACCCATTGAAGTCAATCTATAAACTCTATTTTTACGTTTTTCTTCATTTATGCATTCAGCAACACCACATTCCTTTAATTCTTTTAAAACTTTTGAAATATGGTTTGTTCTAATTCCAATATCTTCAGCAAGATTAGTTGGAATTTTATTACTTTCATTTAATGATTTAACTGAATTTTCCCTATATGAAGAACTAATCACATATCCATATACAGTAAGCACATCATCTTCCATAAAAACCACTCCTTTATTAATAATTTACACACCAATTAATGATAAAGTTATTGTTCTGTTATTTCTTGGTCCATCTAGCTCTATGAAAAATATTGATTGCCATGTTCCCAAATCCAGTTTATAATTTTTAATTGGTAAACACTCACTTGATCCAAGTAAAAAAGATTTTAAATGAGAAGAAGCATTATTATCAATTTTATCATGATTATAAGTAAATTTATCAGAAACTAATTGCTTTAAAATAAATTCAAAGTCATCTAAAAGCCCGTTTTCATTTTCATTGACAACAATAGCAGATGTTGAATGTTTTGAAAATACAGAAATTATTCCCTCTTCAATATCAATTAAATCATTGATTTTAGAAGTAATATCAATTATTTCTAATTTTTTAGATGTATCAATTGTTAAATCAATCTGTTTAAATAACATAACAATCTAAAATATATTTAATATGCATTCCTCTTTGTAAATGCAATATATATTATAAAAATTCCAATTAAAATTAAAATAATTTGTGGAAATATTGCAAGAAAAATTACGGGAATAATTGATAATTCAACCAGCAGCCATAGAACTCCATAAATAATAATAAAAGCGCCAAAAAAAATCGCCATTTTAAAAAGTATGTCTCTAAAATCAAAAAACATTCCATTAGGCATCGGCATTAAATCACCTATAATTCTTTAGTACCTTCTTCAGTTCCTATGATAACTTTATCAACCATTTGTGAAAATATTCCATTTTCAACAACACCAGGAATAGAATTTAAGTCAATTTCAAGATGTGACGGTGAATCAATTTCACTGAATTTAGCATCAATGACAAAATTACCATTATCAGTTATTACAGGACCATCTTTTCTTTGAGCCATCCTTATCTCACAATTAGCCCCCATATCTTCTAAAGTTTTTATTACAACACGAGATGCATCAGGTAAAACTTCAACAGGAACCGGAAAATCACCTAAACTATCAACAACTTTTGATTCATCCACAATTACAAAGAATTTTTTAGCGGCATAGTCAACAATTTTTTCTTTAGTGTGAGCTGCTCCCCCACCTTTAATTAAATTAAACTCCCCATCTACTTCATCTGCTCCATCAACAGACAAATCAATATCATGTTCTTCCAAAGTAGTTATAGGAATATTCCATTCTTTAGCAATTAAAAGTGATTGAAATGAAGTAGGAATGCCAAAAACATTAATTCCTTCTTCTTTAATTCTCATTCCAACTTTTTCTATAAAATAATGAGTTGTTGAACCAGTACCAAGTCCTAAAACCATCCCATCTTCTACATATTCGGCAGCTTTATAACCTGCATTTTTTTTACTAGAATCATTTTTGCTAGCATCTTTCATTATATCACAAATCCTAAAGTGAGTTTATTAAGCTTATAACCTTTTTTACATTTTCCTTTATGTTTTCCATCATTATTAATTACAATACATTTATCTCCTTTAATTAAACCATCAGGGAAACACAAATCATGATATTCACACTTTTCATCACAATCCAATTCTTCAAATGTAAATGTGGAACCTTCAAATATATTTTTTGAAGTAGTTAATAAATTTATTTTAGCTAAATCAACTTCAACAGGAATAACCTTACCCTCACTATGAATTGGACAATTCTGTTCATTTTCAAGAACTTTAGTAATGATATATTTCCTATTTAATTCTAAATTACCTATACATGATGATTTAAATCTACAATTTTTACATTCATCAGCAGGACCTAAAAATACAAATTCCTGACCTTTTTTTGCAAGATTTTTTCCTATTAATGTTATCATTAAATCACACCAGTTTTAAACGCTAATTCATAAGCTGCTTCTTTTGAAATTCCATTATCTCCTAAAATAGTATATCGCTCAGGTCTAATTTTATGAGCCATGATTAAAGCTTCAATAACTGCATCATCAGGAATTCCTATTTCAGAAGCAGTAGTAGGAGCCTGAACTGCTTTTAAGGATTCTTTAATAGCTTTCCAATCCCCACCATGAAGATACATCATTAAAATAGTTCCTAATCCACATTGTTCACCATGAAGTGCAGGTTTATCTAATATTTTATCCAATGCATGAGAAAACAAGTGTTCAGAACCACTAGCAGGGCGAGAAGAACCTGCAATACTAATAGCCATTCCTCCACTGAATAAAGATTTCATTACAATTCTTGCACTAGCTTCAAGACCTGGTTTGATATTAGCAACATTATCAGTAATAAGATGAGCAGACATTATAGATAAAGCTGCAGCAGACTCACTAAATGGAGCATTTTTTAATCTATGAGCTAATTCCCAATCTTTAATAGCAGTGAAGTTAGCAATTAAATCAGCACAACCAGCAGCAAGTAATCTAAATGAAGATTGTGCAATTATTTCAGTATCTGCAATAACCGCTATTGGTGATTGTGCTTTAGCAGATGTTGAAGTTTTAGGATCTTTAATTGAAGCTAACGGAGATACAATACCATCATGTGAAGCGGTTGTTGGCATAGAAACAAAATATACTCCCTTATTATGTGAAGATAATTTAGCAACATCAATTACTTTACCTCCACCCACACCTAAAACACTAGTATCAGGAGTGATTAATTCTTCAACTGCACTTATTGATTCATAAGATGCACTATCTACTTTAATGACATCATAGCCAATATCATGAGATTCAAGACTTTCAATTACTGGTTTAGCTCCAATTTTATATGTATGATTACCAGTAACTATTAAAATCTTTTTATCTAACCTTAAAGATTTACAAATTTCTCCAGTATCTTTAATAATATTCGGATCAATGTAAACTTCACGAGGCATTTGTATTTTTCGATTGCTCATAATATCTCCTAAAATAATTTATATAATAATATATTTGTATGTGATAATTATAAATAGATTTCTTATTAATTTTTAAAAAATATCATTAATTAAATTTAATAGTTATTAAAAACAAAATAATTAATATTATAAAAATTATTAGGTGATACGGTGGAAAATTTTGATGAATGGTTTCATAATATTTTAGAACAAGCAAATATTACTGATTCAAGATATCCTATTAAAGGAATGGCAATTTGGATGCCTTATGGTTTCCAAATAAGAAAACATACCATGGAAATTATTAAAAAATTATTAGATAAAGACCATGAAGAAGTATTATTCCCAATGCTTATTCCTGAAAATGAACTTGCAAAGGAAGGAATACATGTTAAAGGATTTGAAGATGAAGTATACTGGATTACAAAAGGTGGTCAAAAAGATTTAAATGAACCGCTTGCACTTAGACCTACCAGTGAAACCGCAATATATCCAATGTATGCATTATGGATTAGATCACATATTGATCTTCCAAAAAAATATTATCAGATAGTAAACACATTCAGATATGAAACAAAACATACAAGACCTTTAATACGTGTACGTGAAATCACAACATTTAAAGAAGCCCATACTGCCCATGCTACTAAAGAAGAATCTGACGTGCAAATTAATGATTTTATTGAAATATATAAAGAGTTTTTCGATGAATTGGGAATTGCATATTTAATTTCAAAAAGACCGGAATGGGACAAATTTCCAGGTGCAGACTACACAATGGCTTTTGATGTAATAATGCCTAATGGAAAAACATTACAAATTGGAACAATACATAATTTAGGTCAAACTTTTGCAAAAACATTTGATATTAAGTTTGAAGACAAAGATGGTCAGCACAAACTAGTTTATCAAACCTGTGCAGGACTTTCAGATAGAGTAATCGCTTCAATTATAGGAATTCACGGAGAAGAAAAGGGCCTTATCCTACCACCAAAAGTATCACCTAATCAAGTTACTATAATACCAATATTGTTTAAAAAAGGAAAAGAAGAAGTTTTAGCTAAATGTGGTGAAATTAAAACTCAATTAGAAAATAAAGGATTAAGAGTAAATATTGATGATAGAGACATCAGACCAGGTAAAAAATTCTTTGATTGGGAGTTAAAAGGAACACCAATAAAACTTGAACTTGGACCAAGAGACTTGGAAAACAATATTACAATAGCTATGAGAAGAGACGAAGAAGAAAAAATCGAAATAGCTTTAGATGATAATTTAGCAGATAAAATTTGTGAATTACTTGATAAAACCTCTGAAAATTTATCAAAATCTTCATGGAACTTCCAAAACGAACATGTCAAATTTACAGAAAATATTGATGAAATTCCAGAACTTGTTGAATCAGAAAATGTTGTTAAATTCAAATGGTGTGGAATAGAAGAAATTGGAAAAGAAATTGAAGAAAAAACAGGATATGACATATTAGGTATCCAAGAAGAAATTAACGAAGGTAAATGTATAGCAAGCGATAATGATGCTAAATACATGGCATTGATTGCTAAAACTTATTAAGTGATTTAAATGGACAATATTTATGCTATAATACCCGTAAGTAAATTCAAAAATGCTAAAACCAGACTTTCACCTTTCTTAACTGAAAAAGAAAGAGAAAAACTGTTAAAAGTTATGCTTAAAGATGTTAGCGATACATTGAAAAAATATGTAGATAAGATTTTCATAATAAGCAGAGATGAAGATGTATTAAATTATGCCGAAAGTCTGAATTTAAACACAATACTAGAAGACGAAAACTCCAATTTAAATAAAGCATTAAAACAGGCAATGAAATACTGTAAAGGAAAAACAAAAAAAGTTATTATTGTTCCATCAGACATTCCCTTAATCGGAAAAACAAATATACAAATGTTAATTGATGCATCTAAAAATTTAGATTTCATTATTGTACCTTCAAAAGGTGGAGGAACAAATATGATAATAATGAAACCAATGGCAATTCATACCCGATTTGAAGGGTTCAGTTATAAAGAACATTTAAATATAGCTGAAAGAAAAAAATTAAATCCACAAGTTCATGATTCACTATTTATGGCATTAGACGTTAATACTGCTGAAGATTTAGGAGAAATAATGATTCATGGGAAAAAAACACATACAAGAAAATATTTAAAAGAACTGAAAGTAAACGTTGAACCTTTTAGAGGTAGTGAAAGACTAAAAGTCACAAGAGATGATTAAATGATTGTAATGTCTATTGCCGGTGCTGACCCTTCAGCAGGTGCAGGTATTTTTGCTGATTTAAAAACCTTTCAAGCAATAGGAGTATATGGAACAGGAATTATAACTGCACTTACAGCACAAAATCCGTATACTTTTTATTCAACACAAGAAATCCCACCAGAATATATTGAAGAACAATTTGATTCCGTTTTAGATGCTTATGAAATAGAATTTATTAAAACCGGAATGATGTATTCACCTGAAATTATTAAACTTGTATCTCAAAAAATTAAGGAATATGATTTAAAGGCGGTTGTTGATCCAGTGATGGTTGCAACATCAGGTGGAGATTTAACAAAAAAAGATATTGCTGAAGCTATGAATAAATATTTACTTCCAAAAGCTATTTTAACAACACCAAATGTCCAGGAAGCTGAAAAATTAACAAAAGCTATTTTAACAACACCAAATGTCCAGGAAGCTGAAAAATTAACTGGTATGAAAATTGAAAATAAAAATGATGCAATTAAATCTTCAAAAAAAATCAGATGCAATAGCATAATTACAGGAGGTCATTTAGACGGTGTTAATACTATAAATATAAATGGTGAAATAACAATTAAAAAACAAAAATTAATAAAAACAGATAATTTACATGGTACAGGTTGTAATTTATCTTCTGCAATAGTTGCATATCTTGCAAAAAACAATGATTTAACCACATCAATCTTGAAATCCTTAGATTATGTCTATAATGGCATAAAAAATGGAAATTATGGAACATTAATAGCTAAATTATAACTATTAATCTTCCTCATATAATTGTTCAACTATAGAATCTAAAAGTTCTAAAAACTCCTTTGATTCCCTATTTCTTGGTCTTTCCATGTCCACTTCAACAATTTTTGCAATTCTACCAGGATTTCTATCTAAAATTACAATTTTATCAGCCAAAAAGATTGCTTCATCAACATCGTGAGTAATAAAA
>CADAAJ010000033.1 GCA_902785855.1 uncultured Methanobrevibacter sp.
TGGTTAATGCAACTGGCATAAGTGTTAAATTATTTGACAGTAAAGGCAATCAGATTAAAGTTAAAGTTGATGGATTTGTTATTATAATTGATAGGATTGTACCTGGAGAATATACATTAAATGTCACAACAATAGTTGATGAAAATCACACATCAGTAAATGCTGTTGGCAAGTTACATGTTGAAAAAATACTTGCTCCATCAAGCGTTAACATATCCAGTATTCAAAATGGAGTATTTAACACAACTAAACCAGTAATCAGTTTTGTTGTAGTTAATAAAACCAAAATCAGTATTGTTGTATTTAAAAATGGTACTAATGTTTGTGTATTTAATGGTACTGATTTTGAAGGTGATATTTTCACTATTGCTAATTTAGATCCTGGAGTTTACAACATTACAATTACTAATGTTGAAGATGATTATTTCTCATCTTCCAATGCAACAGCTCTGTTTGAAGTATACAAGGCGCAATCTTTAATTAATATTGAAGATATTAAAAATGGTATTTTAAATACTTCAAATGCAACTGTTAAATTCAGTGTGGTGAATAAAACAAATGTATATGTTGTTGTTTATAATGCTTCTGGTGATGTGATTTTTGAATCCAGCGGATTTAATATGGATGTTTTATCATTGGGTGGACTACCTTTAGGAATCTATAATGTTACTATTAAAAATATGGGGGATGATTATTACTTTGGATATAATATTTCAGCTACATTTAAAGTTGTTGTTCCATCTTCAATTATAGCAAGTGATATTGGTCGTGGTTATAACTCACCTTACGACTATGTTGCTGTATTTACAGATGATATGGGAAATCCATTATCTAACATGAATGTAACAATGACAGTTGATGGTAAATCATATAATGTAACAACAAATGAAAACGGGCAAGCTTACTTAACACAAAGCACTTTACCTGTCGGATCTCATGAAATTACATTATATAATCCGTCTACTGGTGAGTCTGAAATCCGTAAAGTAGATATTGTAGAAAGATTGCAGGAAAACAAAGATATTGTAATGGACTTTGCTGATGGAACATATTATAGTGTACGTGCTTATGGTGATGATGCAAAACCAATTGCAGGAGTATACGTATCTATTAAAGTCAATGGTGTTACATATGATGTTAAAACTAATGAAGAGGGTTATGCACTTTTAAAAATCAGATTAAATCCGAATGTCTACAAAATTAGTGCTGAATGGAAAGATTACAAAATCAACAAAATTGTTGTAAAACAGACTTTAAGTGCAAAATCTAAAGTTGTGAAAAAATCCAAGAATTTAAAATACACTGCAACTTTAAAATGGAGTAATGGTAATCCTATTATTGGTAAAGTAATTACCTTTAAGTTTAAAGGTAAAATCTATAAGGCAACAACTAATGCTAAAGGTATTGCTAAGATAAAAATCAAAAAATCTGTTCTTAAAAAACTTAAAACAGGTAAAAAATATAAAATCAACATTACTTATAGTGCAGTTGATGGTGGATACACATCTATAAACTCCATTTACAAAAAAATAAAAATTAAATAATGATGATGGCATATCCATCATTTTTACTATTTTTTTTAAAATTTCTATCACTTGCTTTTTTTAACTAATTGTATACTATTTTTCATAATAAAAATTTTTATATTAATGTTTTATTAAAAATATAAATATAATAAATCTATAATTAAGATAATTAAATCTGATTATATTAGTTAATATTTAAAATGGGGGATGTTAGTATTTCTTTAAAGTTAAAAACGATTATATTATGTTTGATTATTTGTTTTTTCTTAACAATGGGTAGTGCATGTGCTGCCACATTAAATGAAACAAATGATCATACAACATTAAATACTCCTGTGGTGGATGATTCAATAGCTTCTGCTCGTGATGATTCTATTGGTGTAATATCAAATAATGATGATTCAAATAAATTAAGTCTTGGAAATTCAAATAATAATGTATTAAATGATGATGAATCTTCTAATAGTACTATTAGAGATTTGGAAAAGCTGATTAAATATACTCCAGATCTATTGATTATTGAGAATGATTTTACTTATAATAGTCTTATTGATGGTTCTAATGGTTTGGAAATTGTTAAAAGTAATTATGTCATTGATTTTAATGGCCATACATTAAATGCAAATGGATATTCAGGTACTTTTTTAAAAATCAGTGGAAATAATGTTGTTATTAAAAACTTAAAATATATTAATGGAAAAGGAACTAATGATGATTATTCTATTAAGTGGATGGGGAATAATGGTGTATTAGATAATGTTGAATTTAAAGATTCTCCTTATACTGTTTATTGGGATGGTTCTGATGGAACACTGAACAATGCTAAATTTACTAAAATATCTAATGCAAAATTATTATATACTTCTAATAATGTTTCAAATTTTAAATTCACTAATTCTGAAGTTAGTGAAATTTCCTGTAAGAATTCAGATATAACTGTTTTCAGAATCATATCAACTTATATGTCTAATGTTACTTTTTATAAAATAACTCAAACTACTGGTGGAACTGACTGGCTTACTCCATTTATTGATACTAAGGAGAATGTTTTTATAACAAATTGTAAGTTCATTGATTCATATTATAGTGTCCTTTTATCAATTGGTACTAATTGTGTATTATCAAATACTGTTTTTGAAAATTGTATAGCGCGTAATTGGAGAGGTGTTGTTGCATCATATAGTTCTACTTTAGGTTCTTCAATAGATAACTGTACTTTTAAAAATTGTAAGGGAACAGGTGGTTCTAGTACTGATCTCTTTTCTAAAATTCTATGGCTTAATAATCCTTTATCTACTGTTTCAAATTGTGTTTTTGATAATAATGTTGCAACAGCAATTTTAACTCTTTCAGGAGCTCAGGCTGTGAATACTGTATTTAAAAATAATAAAGGCAGATGTATTCAAACATTCAGAAGCGATGGAACTTATATAAAAAATTGTAATTTTACCAATAATACTTATTCAACCGGTACTGGGATTTATGGTGCTAAAAATTTTGTTGCAGATAATTGTTTATTTAAAGACAATACTGCTACTTCCAATGGTGGTGGAATTTATATTACAACTAGTTTAACTGTTGTTAGTAATTCAGTTTTCATAAACAATACTGCT
The DNA here is from genome assembly GCA_902785855.1 of uncultured Methanobrevibacter sp. Classification (GTDB taxonomy): domain Archaea; phylum Methanobacteriota; class Methanobacteria; order Methanobacteriales; family Methanobacteriaceae; genus Methanocatella. Next base: position 3,140 of record CADAAJ010000033.1, read on the forward strand.
AGACTAGGTAAAGGAATATATGTTACTAATGGTTTGAATGTAAAAATAAATGAAAGTAATGTTTGGAATAAAAGTTATGAAGATGATGTATATGGGGTTAATATTTATGATGAAACATATAATTATTTATATGTAAGTCAAAATGGTGCTGGAAATGGTTTAACTCCAACTAATCCAACTACATTAGCTAATGCTGTTTCTAAACTTGCTTTATATGGTACAATTGAATTTATAAACAATGGCCAACCTTATGCAATAAGTCAAACTATTTCCACTCCAATGACACTTATTGGAAACGGTGTTACTGTAACCAATAATAGACAAATTTTTAATCTTAATGAAGTTAATCATGTAAATATTAATGGATTTAAATTTATAAGATGCGGTTCTACTTCTTATACTGCTCCTATCTTTGTATCAGGTTATATTATCAATATTTCAAACTGTATTTTTGATAATTGTGTTGGAACTTCAGCTGGGGCTATTCGGTCTAATTTTGAATCAGGATTTTTAAGATCTGCTATGTTAACTATTGAAAACTGTAATTTTACAAATAATCATGCATCTGCTTCTGGTGGTTCAGGTGCTTTAATGATATATTCTGCAGGTTTAACAGTAAATAATTGTAATTTCGATAATAATTATGGAAATTATGCTGGAGCAATTCGTTTAATTGCACATAATGAAGGGGATTCTGGTACTGTGGGTACTTATGAACAGTTGACCCGTGACATTATCAATTGTAATTTTACAAATAATCGTGTTACAATTACAAATACTTATGGTGGTGGAGCTATTCACACAAGTGCGTATAAAACTAATATAATTGGATGCAGATTTGAAAATAATCGTGCAGAAGGTCTTGCTGGTGCAGTTTTCTTCAATAAATATAACTGTGGAGTATATAATTCTACATTTATTTCAAACACTGCAGTTTTTCGTGGTGGGGCAATATATTCTAAATGTCATGATATAACTGTTAGTGGTTGTAATTTTACAAAAAATAAGGCTAATGATTATGGTGGAGCAATATTATATTTAAGTAATAATGATTTTGCTATGGATAATTGTATTTTTAACAGTAATACTGCAACATATGGTAGTACATTTTCACTGCATCCATCTATTACCGGAACTCATAAACTTACTTTGATAAATATTTCCATGTTTAATCATAATAATCCATTATGGTTTAATAAATATTCTGTCGATGTTAATGGTGGTTCTTTTAATAATAATACTGGTGGTGTTTTTGTTGGTTCTTATGATGGTGCTACTTTGTATGTTAATAATGCATTTTTCAAAAATAACACTGGATGTGACAACGGTTCTGCTATTAATTTCATAGGTTATAGTGAGATTCACAATTCTGAATTTGTTGATAATTCTGCTTTAATCAGTGGTGGAGCAGTTTATTTAACTTATGAAGGATGTATTATTCAAGCTTCAGTATTTACTAATAATACTGCTGGTATTGCTGGTGCTCTTTATGTTGGTGGTGCTAATTTCATAGTTAGAGATTCTAACTTTACTAAAAATAATGCAACCCGTGATGGTCAGCCATATGGTGGTGGAGCTATTTTTGATAATGGTGAAGGATTATTAATCTTTGATTCATTGTTCCAGTATAATACTGCTTTTTATGGTGGGGCAATTTATGTAAACAATAATTTAGGTTATTTTGTTAATCAAAAAACTCGTGATACTTTCCATGATTATAATAAAGCTCGTGCTCCTGATAATGTGCTTCCTGATTGGCCTGCTCTTATTGGATCATATACTGCTGAAGATATTGCTAAAAATGTCTCCAGTGAAAAATTAGGTCTCACATATGATTATAATCATATTTATGAGCGTTTTGCTTTGGAGTTATTGTATGAAGCTTATGTTGTTTTAGACCCAGAACATTTCTATCCTGCTGGTAGTGGTATTGTTAACAATCAAACCGGAACTAGAACTAATCCAATGGATTTTACCTCTGCATTTGGTAAGGTTGCTCCTGGTGGTTCAATAATATTTATTAATGCAAGTGAAGTTCATGATTTTACAGGTCATGAGCCATATAAGTTAAATAAAATGGGAATCAAGTTTATTGGTAATAATACTACATTTGTTGGTTTGAGATTTATCATTAATGACCTTTCTGTTGATGTAGAATATCATAATTTTATATTTACTGGATGTAGTGAAAGTGTATTTGTCTGGAATGCTACTGGTGGATTAGTGGAAAATTGTACTTTTATTAAAAATATGGGAAGTCAGGACTGTCTATGGGGTCTAGCTTTATCTATTTTAAAAGATAACTTCACATTAAGTAAAACAAAATTCATCAACAATACTTTCAACACAACTAAAGTGGATGATATTATTGGTGGTGTGGTATTTGTCAATGCATCAAATGTTGATATCAATGACTGTGAATTTAGGGCAAACAGTGGTAAAGTCAGTCATTTGTATTTGGCTGAAAACACAGAATCTATTTATGTTACAAATTCTGTTTTCAATAGTGCTGATCCTGGTAAAATGGGTGTTAATGGTGTTGCTATTCATATTGGAAGTTTAACTGATGTAATTATTTCTGATTGTAATTTCACAGATAATATTGCTGTTCAGGGAAATGGTGCAATTGAAATTGATACCACAATATTTAAACTCTCAATCATTAATAACTTATTTAACGGTAACAGAGTGGGTTATGGTAATGGTGGAGCAATAGGACTTAATTTAAATAAAGGTTCTCAGTTCATTGTTATTAATAACAATAATTTCATTAATAATCATGCTGATTATAATGGTGGAGCGTTGTATATTACTGGAGACGGTAACAGTTTAATTTTGGAAGGTAATAATTTTACAAACAACAGTGCAGGACGTAATGGTGGGGCAGTTTATCTTGGAGTTCCAATTACATTAGCTGAATCCAACTTTAAGGACAATGTTGCTGATATGGGTGGTGCTCTTTATATAAACACTACTGGTGCTCGTATTGTTGATTCCAATTTCACTTATAATAATGCATCATATGGTAGTGCAATATTTTACGGTGAAAAATCACGTGCAGAATTATTTAACCTTCTTGTTAAGGAAAATCATGTAACTGGTGAATGGGATGGTAGACGTGGAGATATTTGTCTTGGACCTGATTCTACCGCAGGTATTCCTAATGATGATGTTAAATTTGATTATTTCACAGGATCTCCAATGTATATGAATTATATTGGTAATTACAGTACTTATCATTTAACTGTTGTTTATGTTAATAGTACTGGTACTGGTCTTGGCACATCTTCTTTAGATGCAACAACTATAGAAAAAGCATTGGATTTGGTTGTTAAAGTAAATGGTACAATCGTATTTTGTGAAAATATGGATGTAAGTGTTGTCTTATCTAATTTCACTAATTTAGTTGTTAGAAGTAATGTTGGTGAATCATATACTATTAAAAGAAAAGTTGGTAAAAATGTTTTTGTTTTAACTAATGGTTCTACTGTAACTATTAAGAATTTAGGTCTTGGCGGTGGTGTTGAAGTTGGTTCTAACAATAAACTTGATTTAAATAATGTTACTGTCACTATAACTGACAGTGAAAGTGGTGGAATTGTTTATAATACATCTTCCAGTGGTAATATTGTAAATTCAAATTTCACAGGCAGTAAAAATATTGATCATGCATTAACAGTTAATGGTAATGTTAATGTTGAATATTGTGAGTTTAGTAATAATAATCTCACAGGAAGTGCAGTTTATTATACTTCAGCCGGAACTGGCAGTATTTCTAATTCAACATTTTATAACAATACTGCAAGTGGAGATGTTAGAAATATTAACATTCCTGGTTTAAATAAAGTTTCTGTAAATGATAACAATATAGATGTAGTTCTTAAAAATATTACAATTAGTAATGATGTTTATGGTTATGATTTAACTATTAGCGGTTATTTTGATGCTGGTGTAAACTTTGAAATACCTGGAATTGCACTTGTTGTTAATGATACTCTTGATACAACTCGATCTGTTAATGTTGCAGCAACAACTGGTAAATTCACAACTAGTGTTATAAATGGTGGAATTTTAGCTGTTGGTTTATATAATGTTACTTCTGATGGTGTACAAAATTCAAATAAATATAATGTTGTTCACAAAAACAATACTTTCATTATTAATAAGGCAAATGTGTCTGCTGATTCTGCTGGTGCTGTTATAACAGTCAGTTATGGAATGAAAGATACAATAATTATCACGGGTACTTTTAATTCCACTCAAAGAATTAAATATAATGGTAATGTTACTTTAACAATAAGTAATGACTTGTATTCTATTAAAAATATTACTGTTGTTGTAAAAGATGGTGCATTTTCTGCTGTTTTATATGACAGAGGTACTTTAGGCGCAGGTAATTATAATGTAACAGTAAGTCCTAATGCTTATTCAAATAATCAGAACTTCACTGTTGGTGAAAAAGTATTTATTAATCATGTTGTTGTAAATAAGGCTGTTGTTGGTGCTAATGCTACTAATAATGTTACTGTAGTTTATGCTATGAATAAAACAATTACAATAACTGGTACATTTAATGCTTCTACTTATATTACTGTTAATGCATCAAAATACAATGGTTTTGTCATTGTATCTATAACCGGTCCTAACGGGGCAATAAATAATACGGCTCAGGTTATTGATGGTGTATTTAGTGTTGTTTTAAATGATGATGGTCGTTTAGGTGCAGGATTATACAATATTGTTGTTTCAAACAATCAGAATTCACTTAATGCTAACTATACTGTAGCTAATGTTACATTGGTAAATAAGGTTAATGTAACTAAAGCAGTTGTTGGAGCGAATTATACTTCAGATGTTTCAGTTGTTTATGGTATGAACAACACTATTGTTATTGAAGGTACTTTCAATGCATCAAATGGTGATTATGCTATTAATTACAATGGAAATGTAACAATTACAATAAATAATGATAGTTATTCAATTACCAATTCATCTGTTATTGTACGTGACGGTAAATTTAGGGCAGTAATTGTTGACGGTGGTAAATTAGGTGTTGGTATTTATAATATCACTGTTTTATCTAATGCCCAATCATTAAATGCAAATTACACAGTTAAGAATGTAGAATTTTCAAATAAAGTTAGTGTGTCTAAAGCAGTTGTTGGTGCTAATTATACTTCTAATGTAGTTGTCGTTTATGGTATGAACAATACTATTGTTATTGAGGGTACTTTTAATGCATCAAATGGTGATTATGCAGTAAACTACAATGGTAATGTAACAGTTACAATAGGTAATGGTGTTTATTCAATTACCAATTCATCTGTTATAGTATCTGATGGTAAATTTAAAGCAATTCTCACTGACCAAGCTAGATTAGGTGTAGGCATTTATAATATCACTGTTTCATCTAATGCTCAATCATTAAATGAAAATTACACAATTATTGATAAAACATTTGTAAATAATGTTAATGTAACTAAAGCAAATGTTAATTGTTATGTTAATAATATTACTGTTGTTTATGGTGTTAATAATACTATTACTATTTCAGGTAGTGTTTCTAACTCAACATATGGAGTTAAATACAATGGTTTAATCAATATTACTGTTTTAAACAGTGTTTTATCTGCTTTAAATATAATTGTTAATGATGGTGAGTTTAGTGTTGATTTAACTGACAGAGGTAATTTGTCTGCTGGTAAATATGACATTTCAATTAAATCAGATTACATTAATGATAATTATACTTTTATTAATAACACTTTTGTAAATAATATAACTGTTAATAAAGCAGATGTCACAGCATATGATTTAAATAATATTACTGTAGTTTATGGTGTGAACAATACTATTAATATAACTGGTAAAGTATCTAATTCTACTTATGGAGTTAAATACAATGGTTTAATTAACATCACAGTTTCAAATGCTAAGAGTAGTATTGTTGCTTTAAATGTTGAGGTTATTGATGGTGAATTCAGTATTAATATGGTTGATAAAGGAAATTTAACATCTGGACTTTATGATGTTACAATTAGCAGTAACTATGTGAATAATTACACATTCACTACAAAAACATTCACAAATAATGTTTCAGTTGTAAAATATGTAGTTTCTGTTAATATTGAAAAAGTAAACATTACATATGGTCCTAATTCAGTTAATATTGTGGGTAATGTTTCTAATTCAACATATGGTTTATTATATGATGGTATGATTAGTGTTGTTGTTGGAAATCATACATTTAACAATGTTGAAGTTAAAAATGGTAAATTTACTGTTGAGATTAATAACCTTTTAAATAACTATAATGCTAGTGTAAATAACATTACTGTATTGGAAAATGATTTAAATGACAATTATATTATAAATAATGTTACTTTCAGCGATTATTTCATTATTAATATTGCTTCATCTAGCATTAATGTCTCATCAATTGAAGTAGGATATTCTGGTGTAATTAATATTCCTGTAAGTTGTGTTAATGTTACAGAGGTAATTGCAATTCTTTATAATTCTGATGGATCTGTTGTATCTAGTATTAATATGACAGTTCATGGAATTACATCTATTGAAATTAGTGGTCTGTCTGCGGGTAAGTATATTTTAAATGTTACTGGTGTAGGAGATATTAATCACATGAATTGCACAGGTTCTGCTAATATTACAATCAATCCAACACCTTCAAGTATTGTTGTGGAAAATATTACTGTAGTTTACTCATTAAATTCATTTAATGTCTGGTATACTGTGGTAAATGCTACTGTGGATACTTTTGTTGTTTATGATGAATCAGGAAACGTTGTTTCATGTAATATTGTTAAACATGATTATAGTTTTGAAATTTCCGGATTAGCTGCTGGTAAATATACATTTAATGTTACAGCCGATGGTGGAATAAACCATGAAGATTCATCTTCATTATCCAATATTACTGTTGTTCCTGCTGGTTCTAAAACTGTGGTACCTGTTGTTGTAATAACATATGGTGAACATGCAATTTTAAACATAACTGGTGAAAACATCACTGGAATTGATAATATTGTAATTTTAAATAGTACTAATCATATTGTTGGAAATTATAGTGTTAATAACTTTACTGTGGATGTGTGGAATCTTAATTCAAGTTCAGTATCTTACAGGGTTAATGTTACTGCTAAAGTTGATGCAAACCACACTGCTTCTTATGGTATTGGTTTGGTATTTGTTAAAAAGGCTGGATCCGCTATTATTATTCCAGATAACTTTAACATGACTTATAATACTTTTAAAACAATTAATATTACTTTAGTGAATGTTACTGAAGCTGATATTATTGAATTATATGTTGTATCTAATGGTGAGATTGTTGATTGTGATTTAAGCCGTGATGGTTGTAATATTACTATTGGTGGTTTGGATGTTGGTGATTATGCAGTAATTGTTGTATCAAATGGAACTACTAATTATAATGCTTCAGTTGGTGCAGGTAACTTTAAAGTTATTAAAGCATCATCAAGCATTACAGTACCTGTATTGACTAATATGTCCCATTTAGGTGGTGTTATTGTTATTAATCAGACTGTTAATGCTACTGGTATTAGTGTAAATGTATTTGATGAGGCTGGTAATCCAATTCGTGTTACTGTTGATGGATTTAATATAATCTTTGATAGGATTGCTGTTGGAAATTATACAATGAATGTAACTACTATTGTTGATGGAAATCATGCTCCATCAAGTGCTGTAGGTAAGATTTGTGTTATGAAAATCTTAGCACCATCCAGTATAGAAATACTAAATATTACTAACGGTAAATTCAACACATCTGATGCAGTAATTGATTTTAATATAACAAATCGCACTGTTGTAAGTATAATTATAACAAATGAATCCGGTGATATAGTCTATGAAAATAATGACTTTAAATTATCCAGATTTACAATTGGTAATTTAACTATAGGAATTTATAATATTACTATAATTAACCAAGAATCTGACTATTATTTAGCATCTAATGCCTCTGCTATATTTAAAGTTGTTGTACCATCTTCAATTATAGCAAGTGATATTAATCGTGGTTATAACTCACCATATGATTATGTTGCTGTATTTACTGATGAATTTGGCAATCCTCTTGTAAATTCAACTGTAATCATGACTGTTGATGGTAAATCATATAATGTTACAACAAATGAAAATGGTGAAGCATACTTAACACAAAGCACTTTACCTGTCGGATTACATGAAATTACATTATATAATCCAGTTACTGGGGAGTCTGAAATCCGTAATGTCAACATTGTTGAAAGATTGCAGGAAAACAGAGACATTGTAATGGACTTTGCTGATGGAACCTATTACAGTGTACGTGCTTATGGTGATGATGCAAAACCAATTGCTGGTGTATATGTAACTATTAAAGTTAATGGCGTTACATATGATGTTAAAACCAACGATGAAGGTTATGCACTTTTAAAAATCAGATTAAATCCAAATGTTTATAAAATCAGTGCAGAATGGATGGATTATAAAATCAATAAAATTGTTGTAAAACAGACTTTAAGTGCAAAATCTAAAGTTGTTAAAAAATCCAAGAATTTAAAATATACTGCAACTTTAAAATGGAGTAATGGTAATCCAATTGTTGGTAAAGTAATTACCTTTAAATTTAAAGGTAAAATCTACAAGGCAACAACTAATTCCAAAGGTATTGCTAAGATAAAAATCAAAAAATCAGTACTTAAAAAGCTAAAAGCAGGTAAAAAGTATAAAATTAACATTACCTATAATGCAGTTGATGGAGGATATACTTCAATAAACTCCATTTACAAAAAAATTAAAGTTAAAAATTAAGGGATTATCCTTCCCTTATTTTTTTTTAGTAGTGGTAAAGTATTATATGATAAAAATCTAAATTTATTAATATGTTTGATAAATTGGATAAAAAAATAAAATTACTTATTATTTTTATTTTTATTTTAATAATTGCCGGAATTTTCATTCATGACAATTACCAGTCTGTTCATGCTTCTAAAAAGATAATTGGAAACAACAGTCTTGGAACTGTTGAAAAAGTTATTTATGGTAATGAAAATGCCAGTGAATCAATTATTTTAATAACAGGTATTCATCCAAGGGAAAAATTATCTATTGATCCTGAAATTAAAGCTGCAGAAGAATATACTAAACAGCACAAGGATATTCAGATAATTAACTATCAGGTTAATGTAACTAAAGATCCTGAAGATTATCAAAAAGGCCGTGCCAATGGTGAAAGTCTTGTACATGACTTTGTAAATCCTGATGTTAATACAACTCATGCAAAAGCAGTTATTATCAGCCATTCTCACATTGAAGGTTATGGGGAAGGATTTTACCTTGCTACTCCTGAAATGGATAATGCATCTGTAAAAATTGCTCAGGAAATAAAAAATAATAGTGGTTTTAATTATTATCCAAAAACCGGTCAGGAAGCATATCGCTCAACTTCAGCAGTACTTGTTTCATGCCCTATAGCCCAGGCAGGTTATCCTACATTTGTTTATGAAATTCCAGAAGATATAACAGATAATGATTCAACCAATAAGGCTAAAGAGTTGTTTGATTTATTATTTAAATATGCTAAAAAATAAGGAAGGTTTTATCCAACCTTATTTTTCTTATTTAATTTTTCTCATAACCTAATATTGTTTTATATACATACTTTTTGTAAAGAATTGGGGGGAAATCTTTACACTAATACTTTAAATAATCTAATATAAACTTTTTTTCTTAAATTTAAGCTTAATTTTTCATTATTTTATTAATTTTTCATTTTCAGATAACTTTATTAATTTTACAATTATAATAAAGTATATGGATTTAGTTTCAAAGCCGTGGCAATGTGAGAGTGAAGAGGAAAAAATGTATAGTCTCAATTTATACTCCAAAAACCTGGATGTTTTAATTGAAACTATCAAACATGAAGAAATGTTAAATATCAAATCTGCTGCGTTAATTTTAATTTTAAAGTTAAAACCAATGAATGTTGGTCAACTTAAAGATTTTTTAATAGATGATTTGGATTTAACATTAGATGAGGCTATTGAACTTCTTGAATTTAGTGAAGATATTGCTAGTGAACTTGAAATTTAAACATTAAACATTTTTTTTTAAATTAAATTCATTAAATCCGCTGATTTTACCATAATTTTAAATATATTGTGTGATATAATTATAAATACTTAAATCTTTTTAAGTAAAATAAAATCTAGTGATGTGAAATTAATATGACTAACGAAGATTTTGGACAAAAAATTAAAGATATCAGAGCAAGACAGGACATGTCTTTAGAAGAACTTTCAGAAAAAAGTGGTGTAAAACTCGATGTATTAAAAGCTATGGAAGACGGTGAAGTTATTCCGTCCCTTACTCCATTAACAAAAATGGCAAGAGCATTAGGAGTTAGACTTGGTACATTTCTTGATGATACACCGGAACTTGGACCTGTTATAACCCGTGGTGGTAAAACCGAAAACTCATTATTTTTCTCAGGAAGAGAAGATGTTACAAATGCAACCAATCTTGAATTTCATTCATTAGGTGCAGGTAAAATAGACAGAAACATAGATCCTTTTATAATTGACATTACCTTTGAGGAAGGTGAAAAAGAATTATCTTCTCATGAAGGTGAAGAATTTATTTATGTTTTAGAAGGCGAAATTGAAGTAATTTACGGTAAAGATACTTTTACCATATCTGAAGGTGACACTATCTTTTATGATTCAGTAGTACCACATCACCTCCATGCAAGTGGTGATGCAGATGCAAAAATACTTGCTGTATTATACACCCCATATTAGGAGCTGTTGAGATGAATAAAATAACTTTAAAACCAAAAATTGACAGATTTTTCACAGCTAGTTTGGATTTATACTTAAGAAGTTTGCAATTAAAATTGCATTAGGGATTTGTATTCTGGTTTAGTTATTTTATTAAAAATTTAAGGTGAAAATATGAGTGAATTATTTACAGAACTTCCGTTAGGAAAGTTTTTCGAATCAGTGGTTGAAAAACAGCCTGATCATGAATTTATAGTTTATCCGGACAGAAATTTAAGATTTACATATAAAGAATTTGATGAAAGAGTTGACAATCTGGCAAAAGGAATGCTCGCTATTGGAATTGAAAAAGGAGACCATGTTGGTATCTGGGCTAAAAATGTACCTGAATGGCTAACATATATGTTTGCAACAGCAAAAATTGGTGCAACAATTGTAACAGTAAATACAGCCTACCAGTCACATGAACTTGAATATGTGCTTGAACAGTCAGATATGAAAGCACTTGCAATGACTGACGGTTTTAGAGATACCAGTTATTTTGATATTATAAATGAACTTGTTCCTGAACTTAAAAACTGTGCAAGAGGCAATCTTGTTTCTGAAAAATTCCCACGTTTAAAGTTTATTTTCCATGTTGGTCAGGAAAAACACAGAGGAATGTATAATACCAATGAACTTTTGCTTTTGGGAATGAACTATGATGATGAAAAGTATCAAAAAATCAAAGATTCAGTTTCACAAAATGATGTTATTAACATGCAGTATACATCAGGAACTGAAGGATTTCCTAAAGGTGTAATGCTTACAAGTCGTAATATTGTAAATGACGGTTATTATATTGGAGAAAATATGAACTACACCAATAAAGACAGACTCTTACTTCAAGTTCCTTTATTCCATTGTTTTGGAACAGTATTAGGTGTAATGGCAGTTATTACTCACGGCTCAACAATGGTTGTTTTAGAAGAATATGACCCGCTTTTAGCAATCTCCTCAATTCAAAAGGAAAAGTGTACTTCCGTTTATGGTGTTCCTACAATGTTTATAGGTATGATGACACATCCTATGTTTGAAATGTTTGATATGTCTTCTCTTCGTACAGGTATTATGGCAGGATCAACCTGTCCTGTTGAAACAATGAAGGATGCAATTGAAAAAATGAACATGCGTGAAATAACAAGTGTATATGGTCTTACAGAAGCAGCACCAGGTTTTACACAAACAAATGCAGCTGATTCATTTGAAAAGAAAATCAACACAGTTGGACGTAAATTCCCAAATATTGAAGTAAAAATCGTTGATCCTGAAACCGGTGAAGAAGTTGGTGTAGGTGAAGCAGGTGAGATAATGTGTCGAGGTTTTAATGTTATGAAAGGTTATTATAACATGCCTGAGAAAACCGCTGAAACCATTGAACCTGACGGATGGCTTCACTCAGGAGACCTAGCAACAGTAGATGAAGACGGATACTACTCAATTGTTGGAAGAATTAAGGATATGATTATTCGTGGTGGAGAAAACATTTATCCTCGTGAAATTGAAGAGTTCTTATTTACTCATGAATGTGTTCAGGATGTACAGGTTGCAGGAATTCCTGATGAAAAATATGGTGAGATTGTAGGTGCATTCATCATTAAAGAAGAAGGATATGAAGATGTAACAGAAGCTGACATTCGTGACTTTTCAATCGGTTCTATAGCAAGATATAAAGTACCAAAATATGTATTTTTCGTAGATGAGTTTCCTCTTACAACAAGTGGTAAAATCCAAAAATATAAACTTGGTGATTTAGGTCTTAAACTTTTAGATGAAAGACGCAAAAACGGAGAATTATAATTTAATTTTCCCTATCTTTTTTTTTTAAACTAAAACTATTATTAAAATTATGATTAATGAGGTTATTATATCCAGACTGGATGAAATTATAGGAGATTATGACACTGCCTTTTTTAACTACCTACTATATTCATATGATTTGAATTTAAATGACTGTGAAGTGATTATTGAAAACCTTAAAGAAGATATAAATTCCAATAAGGTTTTAACTGACAATATTGTTTTAACTTTAGAAAATTATTTTAAAGCCAGAGTAGTTGAAAATGAAAAACAGGATAAAATTGAGTTTTTAACCAAATTAATCTCTAAAGACAGTGAATTTTATAAAAAATATTTAAAAAGATATAAACTCTCAGATGAAGATACAGCTCTTGTATATGATAGGGTTAGAGATAAAATTATAAAAGATAACATCACTGACTTTGAAATCAAAAGGTATCTTGAGTATTATTCTTCAAATCTCTTAAAGCAGGTTTCATATATCTCAGAG
>CADAAJ010000034.1 GCA_902785855.1 uncultured Methanobrevibacter sp.
CAAACGAGGCGTTTTAAAACGAATCTATCGCAGAGATCTCATTTGGAATGACAATCGCAAAAAGGATTTTGAAAATCAACAAAGTTTTTGAAAGAGTCCTTTCACAAATGAAAAACAGTTTTTCTTTTTAAGAGTTATATACGAGAGATTTATTTTTTGAAGCTATTCTTCATTGCCCATTTCGTCAAGTTCCTTTTGAAGGTCATGGATTTGCATTTCCTTGTAGAACCTTTCAAACTTTCCTGTTTCAATGAGATAAGATGAAACTTCAAGAGCATCCCTAAAGGTATAATTAGACTCTTTGATAATTTGCTTTTTGTCTTCATCCATATAGGATGATGTATTATTAATATTGGCCATAGCTATTACAACCGGTATATAATAATTAATATAATATTTTATTATTCATTTTATATAAAATTATCATACCAATTTAGTAATTTTAACTTCCTCCCCAGCATTTGGTTCCCAATAATACATAACCACTATAACCAAAAAAAAGCATTTAAATAGGATATGTACAATCTAACGACATTTTCATCTAAAAAGATTTTAATCCTTTTGAATTAAATTTGATTTATTTAAATTACACTCTTGACATAATGTTTGCAAATTGTCTAATTCATCAGAACCTCCTTTACTCACAGGCATGATATGATCTACATGCAATGTTGCTCCATCTGATTTCTTTGCCCCACATTCAACGCAAGTATAATTGTCTCGTTTAAATACCTCATGTCTCAATCCTCTTGGAATATGTGTTCGTTTTCTTTTAGATTTTTTATTTTTGCCTTCATTAAGCCAATATTCCTTATAATCTTCCTCAAAACAATATAATAATGGTAAATTTGTCCATTCAAATGGTAGTCCTCTCCGTTCTGTTTCATCAGATACCTCTAAAGTAGTAAAAATACTATTTAACATACATCTAATTGATTTTGTTTTACCTCATTTAGGAATTTCATATACTCCATCCAATCTTAGCAAATGAAAACCATCATATTTGTCCTGACATATACACAATAGATATTTCCACCGATTATCATCATCCATACCTAATAAATCTCGTAATTCTTTATTTTTTTTAACAACAGCCATTATTATTATTATCTTATTATGAGTAGGAAAACCGCCAGTAAAAAGTTTAAAATCATCATTATTATTATTCATGTAAATATCATGTTCAATACTACTTAAAAAATCAAATTCACCCAAAATTAATATGTGATTATCTTTTAACAATACTTCTATTTCATGTATAACACCATTAATATCTAAAAAAGATGATTTTCCATTTTTACCTTTCATAATTAACCCTCCGAATTTAATTTTTAAAATTTCTACTAAAAACCTGTTTAAGATGAATTTTTAGTGAATAAACACGCTTCATTTCCACAAGATTATCATTTATATTATTCTTTTTAATGTTAATAAAAATTAAATTTAATCCTTTTTTAATTCCACCAACATGATTATAATATTGACAACACATTTTATTCTATTTAATCAGTTCTCGTAATACATAGCTTAAAAAATTAGTTTTTCAATATCTGAACCCTAATTGACAGTATACAAAAGAAAAAGAAGTTAACAAAAGTGTTAACTTGAATATAAATCTGTAAAAATCCATGACGGATCATATGCTATGATGTAACCATCCTCACACCAGATTGACCTTACATTACCTGAAGTTGTATCAGCAACTGCAGCAGGATCCCTGTTAATCCAGTTTCCTCCAGTATGCTTTTTATGTTTTAATCTTAATCTGATGTGACCTGTTCCTGAAACCCTGCATTTTACATGGACAAACTGAACATCATAGCCTAAGCTTTTGGCAATACGATAGTATACTTGACCCCAGTCCACACAGTTGGAACCCTTTCCTGCCTTAGCGTCCGTTATTGTCTTTTTGTCGGTCTTTTGTGAATCGAAGTATTTCAGGTACAATTTGATTTTAGCTATTACTGCTAAAGCCTCATCTATGGTGTTTCCCTTGAAGTTGAATGTTTTGACAAAGAGCTTCATTGTGGAATCATTGTAATCCGGAAGTTTGGACATTCTGTATACTATTGCTGGAAGTCTTCCATTTGCTTTAATATATGCCTCTGTCCTTATGGCCATGCCCACATATTCAGCCTTGTCAATTTGAGTTCCATCTTTTAAAGTTACATAGTTTGGAAGGAAATCTAGTGACTTGTTGTCTTTGATTACAGCCATCATATACATTGCCACTAGCTTATCACTACCTAATTTCTTTGCTTTCTTTTCAATGTCCTTACAGTTACCGTTCAGTGTTAGTATCTGGTAGTAGTCACGTTTTTTTGTTTTGAATCAGCCAATAACAAATTGAGTTCATGGCTTGGCAAAAGCTTGTCCAACTTATATTATCTTTTTTATTATCTAACATATTATATTATTTATATATCATAGCTAATATATTTGTTGTAATACCCTTACACTATTTATTTTAAAAATTAAAAGGCAAAATATCAATAGAAGATTTTAAACCAATTATTAAATATTTTATAGAATAACACGCAAATAGCAATATAAACAACAATAACATTACGAAAATAATTAAATTACCAAATATATATGGGTCTAAAACATTTATTGCATCAAAAGACAATATATCAGAAATTTTAAAATAAATCGATAAAATAAACATCCCTGCTAAGAAAAATATTGCAAATATTGTTGATATAAAGAAATACTCCCCATTTTTTCTCATAATAATTTTCTTTTCCACTTCTTCCTCATCAAAAATCATTTTGTAAGTAAAAGCAAGTAAAGCTAATGTAGCCCCCAATAAAACAATAGTTAAGGACAATATAAAAAAATTATTTGGATTGTCAGGTATAGCAGTCACAATAGAAGTAATAATATCAAAATAGAACAATAAAAAAAGAGAAAAAATCCCTAAAATAGCAAAAACTATTGAACCATATATTGAATCTTTTATCTTTGAATTTGCATCTGAAATGAAAAAAATAGCATAAATTCCATAAATTGATGCACCAAATCCAAACAAAATTTTACAAGTTATTGCTTCAAGAGTTATATCTGCAAATAGTGGTACAAAACAACCTTCCAAAAAAGAAAAACATAAAACTAAAATCAATTTAAAATAATTTAACTTAACATTTTTTTCATGAAAATCATTAACATGCTCCAATCGGTATTTAGTCTCATCAGGAGTTAAAGTGTCATCCATCATTATTTTGTCTATTTTATAAAATACCCTAAAAGAAATTATTAAGCAATAACCAAATGGAATAAACATAGGCAAAAATACTTCAAAACCAACATCGGGAACCTTTACATAATATTTAATCCAAACCCCCATAATTAAAGATATATAACACAATATAAACAGAATATAAAAATTATCTATCAATTTATTAATAAATGGAACATTAGAATTCATAATTATCTATTTATAAATAAGTGATATATAATTAATGACTCTTTCAAAAACTTTGTTGATTTGAAATTTTTTGACGAAAGTTAGTTTTAAATTTTTAATTTCGTTTAAAATTAGTAAAATTTAATAAATAGTAATTTTGTTATTCACATTATTCATAATCATGTTTTGATTAAAATGGTACAGATATTTTAATTAATATTCTTATCTTGTTAATATAGACTTTACATGATGCTAAATATAATTATTCTTAAAAATTTACACAACTAAAATAAAGTTAATCATAAAATACCTTTTTAATAGTACTTAATGAGGCATAATCTGATTCATATAACATTTTTTCAAAGGTTTTATCCAATAATAATTCTTTAAAAAGTTCTGAAGTTTTATTATCATGCATCTTATTATAATAATATGCACAACTTAAAATCAATAAATTGGAGTAATGTACATAAAATTTATTTCTGTAACTTGTAATTGATTTAAACCAGTCTGAATTCAAATATTTAATGGACTTCAATGTTTTATTAATTTCATTTAATAGTTTATTTTTATCCATGCAATCTAAATAATATAATAAAATAAAATTGCTTAAATTTGTTAAAGCATAATTTAAAAAGATATGTGAATTATTATTCAAAAGATTATCTAAATGTTTTTCACGTTTTACAAAACATATTTTTAATAATTCATAATATCTGTCTTCATCACGGTTATAATTTTCCAAAAGTTTTCGTCTATAATCATTTTCTTGAGAAAAATATGAAATTTCAAATTGATTAATAATAAATTCTATATCAATTTCATCATCTTCTTTAATTAATAAGCCTATACTTTCATTAAATAACTCGTTTCTATCAAAAATTTGTATCAATTTCTTAAATAATTCATCGTCCTGTTTGTATGTATGAGATAATATATTTTTAACCAGATTTTTATTTTTTAACATTTTATCATATTCCTCATCTAAAATTTTTTTCAAAGAAGGGAATACAATGAACTCATTATTGATAGTGTTTTTTTGCAAAATCATTAAAAGTTCTTCAATAGAGCATGATTTAATAAATAATATACTTGAAAATAAATTAATGGATTCCATCATTGTTTCTACAAATAAATCAAAATCTAAATTTTTAAAAAATAATATTAAAGTGAATATTTCATTTGTAAAAACTAATTTTGAATTAATGGTGAAATAATTTGTTTCCTCCATGTTAATTAATCTTAATAGATATGTATCAGATTTTGTCTCGTTAATATTGATAGTTTCAATAATTTTACTATAGAATTCAAAACTTTTATTATTTTTTATATCCTGAGTTGGAACATTTAAAGATTTGAAAAAATCGGCTAAGATCTTTGAAAAATCTTTGAACTGTTCGTTTAAGTTGTGGATTGTAAGTAATTCAGAAATGTCTAATTTTAGAAAATGAAGATTAACATGGTAAAATATTAAAAAAGAACAGATATCAGCATAGTTCACACTATATTTAAAAAATGGAAGAATTGTTTTATAGACGTTTAATTGAAATTTTTCATTGTTAATGGATTTTGAATTGTTGTTATCATAAATTATTTTATCAATTTTATCTAGAATAGATTCAATCCTTAATGATTTATTATTAAATGGAAATTTAAAATAAATCCATTCTTTAATGGAAAATTTTAATAATTCATGGAAAAGATAATTCAATTCTTTATCAGATTCAATGTCCTTTAGATCAATGTTAGCTACATCTATCATTCTTTCACCATTTAAAAATTAAATATATTCTTGATTATTTGACCATATTTCATATTTGCTTTCATCAAATTTGGACCATATTTTTTCAAATTCCTCTAAAATTTCATGTCCATTTGTTGCTTCTTGAATTAAATGCATATTTTTATCAATACTATTTAAAGAAGTACCTAATGTATATGCTTTAATATTAGAATTTGATTTTCCGGTTTTTGGAAAAATTAAAAAGCGATCATGCAATTTTACAGAATAATCTGTAATTCTAAATTCCATATTAAATTTAAAATTATTTTTGTGCAAATTTATATTATTTTTATTAATTTCTTTAAATTCATCTAATGATACTTTATTACCATGATTAAAAGTATTTAAAACATCCTTTGATGTTATGGCTTTAATTGTAACATTGGCAAGATTTAGTCGACTAAATAATTTTAATAATTCTTTATATGATAAATAAGGGTCAATAATGTAAACTTCTTTTTGACCATATTTTTTAATTAATTCTTGTAAGAATCCCATGCTACTTTTTTGTTTATTAGTAGACAATAAACTGCTCTTATTTTCTTGTGAATTCAATTGATTTTTATGTATGGTCCCGTTAATTATATCTATATAATTTTTTGGTTTTTCTTTAATTGGATTAGTTTTATCTTTTTCACCAATAGTAACATAAATTCTACGTATAAACCTTGGGCAGCAACTATAAACTAATAAATTAGGATTTTTTCTCCAAATTAATGAATTGCTTAATTTATCTAATGGTCCAGTATCAATAAATTGTGTTTTATTGCCATCATAATCAACAATATTATTACTTAAAAAATTATGTTCAATTATAATAGTATTTGTTATAATGCATTTGGGAATAGTATCTAACTTGTTATTCCATTCAAAATCGATGTAGAAACCATCAAAATTATCATTTGCATGATAATTTAAATTTAAAATAGTAATTGGTAATTGAAAAACATAATTGCCAAATCTATCATCATTTGATGAAAAATCCAAAGGTAAAACTTCTAGAATTCTATTAATTAATTTTTCATATTTGTCAGAATCATTTTTAAAATAATCAAAATTAGATTTATCTTCTTCAAAGAATTCATAAATATAAGAACCTGAAAAAAAGTTATTTTTTAAAATATTGTTTAATCTATTTTCATCATCAGGAGAAATATATTGTTTTGAAAGTAATTTCAATGAAGAACCTTTTAAAATTATATAATCTTTTTCAAATTCATTTTTTTCAAGTTTATTAAAAATATCAATAGCCTGATTTAAAGAAAAATAATGTTTACAAAAACCTAAAGTAAAATTACTATCAATTCTCTTACGTTTAGAAAGGTATTCACTATGGAATTTATCAAATTCCTTTTCTTCAAATGTAAAAATTGTATAAATATTCTTATATTTTTCACAATTTTCACGGTTATCAATTAAATATATTTGAATCGCTTCACAACTTTTGTAAAATCCCAAAACTCCAGGGATCAATAATTCTTCCATTGGCAACATTTTTAATACTACCTTTTAATTATTGGTTTTATATCTTAAATTTATGTTAATTTATTATTAGATGTTTTCAAAATGTTTGATGTATATGTAATTTTTAATTATGATTTATTAAATAAACAAAATTAATTTCTTCATAAATATTATCAATTAAAAATTCTTCTAAAAAATTTTTCAGTTCAATATTGTTCTCAATATCATTGTAAAAGTTTTCATTGAATTTTGTTTTGTTTCTTAATTCTTTATCATATATTTTTGAAATAAGGGTTTTATTTCATCTTTATTTTTTTTTATCTATTTCATTAACTAATTCTTTATTTAGTAGAATATTATCTTTTAGTTTTGAAATAACTTTAGCTCATGTTCGCCATATGAAGTTTCAAAATTAGTGTTGATAATATAGAATATATTTATGATTTTTTTCTTTTCATTATTTTGATTGCCATAAGATTAACTAATGTTTTTTTCAATGTACATCTCATATACTAATTAAATCATTTCCCACATCAACTTCAACTAAATTAGAAACTCACATAAATTAAATCATACATTCCATGTTAATATCAATATTTAATTTAGTCTTTCTGTAAGTATTTTGCATTTTAATTTGAAGCATAATAGAAAAGTTATTTAATGTTTGATAATAAATAATGTATTAGCACAATTTATTTAGAGTTTTTAAGCTTGTAATAATTGTTTTTAATGATTTTTAGTTATTATTAATTTTTAACTATTTTATATTAAAGGTTCTCCATTAAGAACACTTTTACATTCTTCAATTTTTTTAACAGTTAGTCTATTAATATTTAATTTATCACATAATTCTTGGGAGTCATTTTCTGTGAAAAGTTGAATTGCCTGAGGAATTGTGTTAATTTTTGTCTTTTTGATAATTTCTCGAATTTGCTTATCGGATAATGTTCTAGTGGCCCATAATAAATTTACAGCATAATTATCATTTTTTTTCATTTTACTACGTGGAGGTTGTGTTAAATGCCTTCCATTCAACCAAAAGAAATGACATATTGCTTCAAAAGCCATATTTTCATCTTTTGCTAAGAAAATATTGATTTTTGAATTAAATCTAAGTATTCCTTTCCATTGAGAGTTTTCATTCATAAAATGAACAGGATTATCACATATAACAATTAATGCTATATCTTTAAAACCGGAATGTGCGTATAAGTTTTCTACTTGTGTTGTTAATTTTCCATCGCGAAGTGATGTTTTGAAATCTTCATAATTTTTAAATTCAACTACAACTTCTCTAAAAGCATAATCTCCATATTCAAGATTATCAATTTTAAAATATTCGTCTTCATTTTTTCTTTTATTTTTAAGAACATCCATAACTTCTAGTTTGCTATTAGATTTTTTTTCTAAGTAGCTATCTAAATATCTTTTAAATCTTTTGGCTCGGTCTTTTTCTCTACTATCTACAATAACAACTTCTTTATCTTTTATATCTTCATAATCTAAACTCATGTTTTAGTCTCCTACAAATATAAGAGTATTTTTTTAATTTATTTGATGTTACTTGACATGTCATTATTTTCATTAACAATATCTATAACATTTTCTTCTCCAACCATATCTTTTATTTTGTTTAAAGATTTTTCGCTTAACTTTTCCGTGAATAAAATATGTAAATTGCATATTGCTCTTGAAACACAAACATAAAACAAGTTTCTACTTTGTATGAACTTATTATCATTATTATCTGTGCCTATGTTTTCTATCATTTCATTAAAATTATATTTGTTCCAACCTTTTCCAAAAACTGCCAATATATTTTCATATTCTTCACCTTTAACATTATGTTGGGTTGAAAATGGAGTGTGTTCTTCAATATATTCTTTTAATGGAGGTATTTCGTTATATTGCACTTCTTTTAATTTAACTATTTCATCAAATTGACGGTTATGTTCTTCTTCATTTTTTAAATATTTATTTAGTTTATTTTCCAGTTTTTCAATTTTTGGATTTAATTTTATCTTTTTACAGGATTTTAAGTGTTCTATTACCTCACCAATTGTTTTATTTTTGCGCATATTTTTTATTGATTCTATTTCTGTTTTGATTAATTTTTTATCATCAATAGATGAAATTTTTATATTATTTAATTGAAAAAATTCAGCATATTTATTATTATCATAATATTCAATCATATTTTCTAAATCTATTAAAAAAGAAATATATTCATTTTCTTTTTTAATTACATTATCATTAAATCTAAATGATTTCAATATATTTTCATAGTTTTGATAAGATGATAACAATTTATGGGTTAAAATAAGAATTTTACCATCTGATGCATTTTTACATTCGCTTGAAAATCGTTTTTTAACAATTTTAAAATATTTAATTCGTTCTTCATCTTGAAGTTCACCTTTCCATTGAGATCCACCCTTTCTTTTCCCGTCCCAGGAATTTGTATGATAGACTTTAATTAGACCTTTTTTTTGCTTGTTAGGGTATTGAATTAATTTTGGACGTAATTTATTTAAAAATTCAACAATATTAGTGTATGATCTGAAATTAGCTTCTTTATTAATAATTTTTAACCTTTTATCAGTAATTTTTCCACAAGTGTCATTATCATATATTGCCTGCCAATGATCTCCAAATAATCCTATGATGGATGAATTTTTGGTGCTTTCATAAGCTTCAATTAATGAATTTACAAAGTATTTATTTGTGTCTTGATATTCATCAATAAATAAAAAAGGGTAATTATTGATTAAAATTGCACAAAATTTAGTATATTTACATAATTTTGAAAATATTAGTGGAATGTCATTATGGGTTAAATGAATTTCTTTTTCAGTAATTTCTCTTTTATTTCCTGTTTCATACAATATTTTCTGCTTTTTTATTTCTATTTCAGTTTCTTCAATTTTTTTTCTCCACTTTTCTTCATTAGAGATAATATTTCTTATTTCTTTTTGATATCCATTCATAAAATTCCAACAAAATCCATGAATAGTATTTGGGTCAATCAAAGGATTTTTTTCAACTCTATCCTTAATTTCATCAACAGCAGTATTTGTAAAACTTATGCATGCAATCTTTTGATGATTATTTTTAATATCTTCGCTATATTTTTTAATAATATAATCTAAAGATTTATGCAGTGAATATGTTTTACCTGCACCAGGTCCCGCTTCAAAAATGAAACTTTCATGATTATCGATTGCTGTATATAATTTTTCATTTGCTATTTCAGCCGCTTTTTCTGCTTCGTTGCTCATTTAATCACCCACTTCTGATAACCATTTTAAACCTTTCTTAATATAATCTGGAATTTTCCAATGAGTATTATTTTCAATACCACATTTAATAGCAAAATCTAATTTGCTGTTAATTTTTTTCGCCTTATTAAACACTGATTCATTTGAAAGTGATTTTAAATCAAACATGTCGTAATTTTCTAGAATAAATGCATCTTCAAAAGATCTTGGCCAAATGCCATCATTATTTTTTATTTGAAATGTAATCATTACTTTTGGATTATCATCTTTAACACCAATTTTTAAAGTGTCATCAATTTTAAGTTTTCCTTGACTTTGAGGATTAACCCAATTTTTTAATGCATAATTTGATGAAAATAGCTCTAAATCACTATCATAAGGGCATTTTTTCCCATTTTTGTCTACGAAATCAATATCTGTTATTACCAAACAATATGTGTTTATAAATTCTAAAAACTTATAGAATTTATGAGCATATGCTCCACCTACTTCAATAATGGATATGTATTTATTGGATAATTTGTTTTCATATTCTTTATCAAATTTTTCAATAATGCGAGGTAAAAGAATATGTTCGGATTGTCCCTCAATTAAAATAACTTTATCTGCGAAAAATAAATCACATCTTGTTAATGTTAAAAATTTATGAAGAAAATTTGCATTTTCTTGATTGGTTTCTTTAAATATTTTCAAATCTTTGATTTCAATGTTGTTGTTTGATTTTCTTGAAAAGTATCTAATGGATTCAAAATTAGCTTGATTTGAAATATGTGACGAATGTGTGGTTACAACAAACTGTACAGGCCATTTTTTCCCATATCTTTTTTCAAAATCTTTTTTTAATTTATTAATTTCTTTAATAAATACTTCTTGCATTTGTGGATGCAAATGGGCTTCTGGTTCTTCTATAAAAATTAAATTTAATCCGGGAAGTTCATTTTTATTAATAAATTCATCATAAAATTGTTGTAATCTAAAAAGAATGTATATTAGATTTCTTGAACCTAAACCATTATAATCTTCAGGTAATTTTATTCCATTGGATCCTTCATAACATATTTTAGTATGGTTTTTTATAAGGTTTTGAGTTTCAATCAAAGTTTCTGTCTGAATATTTGGATCATTAAGACCAGGATATCCAAATATTTTTAAATTTGGCAGTAATTGAGTTTGAATTGTTGAATCTAATTTGTCAATTGCAATTGTTTGAATTTCTTGTATATTTTTCTCAATTTCATCATTTGAACTTAAATCTTTATTATCAACAGTTTTAAATAAAACTTTACTTAAAATTCTAGCTTCACTATGGGTGTTATCGTCCAGTTCTCTTTGTGCAAAAATAAAATTATTTTGGATAAGATTATTATAAGTCTCTATCTTAATCTCTTTAGTATTATTTTCATCACTAGGGTCTATTGAAATTACGGAATACTCAAAGAAAGTTGATAGTTCTTTTTTTAAGAATGTTATTAATCTATTTTTTTCATTGTTTTCAACAAATTTTTTACCAGAATCATAAAACTTTTCTTTTTCAGACTTTCGAATAGAATAATTTACTAAAAGTTTTACATAATCTATTTCATCATCTAAATCAATTATAAAATCAGATAAAATTGCAAAATCAGAATTATCACTATATTTCAAATAATATGTGATGGATACAGTTGGTAATTCAAAATCTTTATTATAGGTGTCCTGATTAAAAAAATCAATAAATTTTTTAAATGATTTAATATTAAAGTCTTCAATTTTTAATTTGTTTTTTAAGTTATTTGTACGGTTAAATATTTCATTTAATGAAGTTTTACCACTATTATTTTTACCTACAATAAGTGTAGACTCTTCATGGAATGTAAACTCTACATCTTCAAGAAGTCTAAAATTGTGTATTTTCACCTTTTCTAAATACATTCTATCTCCTAATAAATACTATTATATGGCTGTTTGATTTTAGATTTGATAATCTTTAATTATTTTATATTTGTCATTGATATATAAATGAATTTTGTAAGAACACTTGAAAAGTAATTTCATAGCATAATCTACTTAACTCATTTCCCACTTTAACTTCAACTAGATTAAAACTCACATAAATTAAATCATACATTCCATGTCAATATCATTATTTAATTTAGTCTTTCTGTAAGTATTTTAGATTTTAATTTGAAGCATAATAGAAAAGTTATTTAATGTTTGATAATAAATAATGTATTATAAGAATATTAATGAAGGAATGTTTTGTAGCGAATTAATTCCAATCGATTTGGATAATAAGGAAGATTATTATCGTATGGTTTATAGCATTTATTCATCTTTAACTAGTGAAATAGTAATTGATTTTATTAATTCAAATAGAATTAATTTATTTATTATGGAATCTGCTCAGGTATTGGCTAATTCAATTAGACTTTTTGAGTTAGGGTATTTTGATGCAGCATATTATTCGATGAGAACTTCAATAGAAGTTTTCACGGTATTATTTGATGTATATGATTATGATGATGAAAAAATAATGAAAAATATGGGCAAGTTTGTTAAAAATGAATATTTTGTGAGAAGGAAGCAAATTATTGATTATTTGTCTAAAAATGGAATTGTGTTTGCAGATATTAAAGAAAAAATGCCTAACTTTTTAAAAGAAATGGAGGATACTTCTCAAAAATTAAATAATCGAGTTCATAAATCTAA
Organism: uncultured Methanobrevibacter sp.; assembly: GCA_902785855.1. Taxonomy (GTDB): domain Archaea; phylum Methanobacteriota; class Methanobacteria; order Methanobacteriales; family Methanobacteriaceae; genus Methanocatella. The sequence goes on from CADAAJ010000034.1 coordinate 12,620, forward strand.
TTTTGATAATTTTTACATAAAACATAAAATTAAATGTCAAAATGAGAATTATAGGGCAAATCAGGCAAATGAATTTATAAGTCTATTAGAAAAATCGATTAAAATAGTTGCAGTAATGAGATTGATTTTAGATCCAATTCCTCTTTTGATGGATGATGAAGAAATAGCATATAGAATTCCTAATTTAATGACTTATTCATTTTCTAAAGATCTTTTAGAACTTATTGGTGAGAAAACATTATTAGAATTTAAAAGTACTGAAAAATTCATAGGATTTAAAGAATGGATAATGGGCTTTGAAAAAAGAAATGAGTATGTTGATGCAGTGGTAATGTATGAATTCATTGATTTGAATAATTTAGATGAAATTTATAAACAAAAAGAATTATTAAGTAAGTATGATTTAATGAATGTGAATATAGCAGGTTGTAGTAATAAAATTATTGAAATAATTAGTTATAATGGTTTTGATAGATATCGGACAAGTTCTAATAATTTTAATGGTGTAATTTGTAATCCTTTAAGATATGATCAATTGAAAAACTTAGTTGAATATTTTAATTTAGAATATGATGAAATTTTTGTATCAATATTAAATAGGAATCCAAATTTTGATTCACTGCAAACTATTGATTTGATTTATATTTTTCACAATGAAAAATTTACACAAGAGGAGATTGATAACTTGGTAAGTGTTGATTTAGTGGTAGATTAATATGATTGTGATATGATTTTATGGATTGGTATTGCTAATATATGATTTTATTGCAAAAATTGAAATATTTTTTAAAAATTTAAAGAACTCAGTTTGGGATTTTTTATTACAATTACGACATAAATAACGTTTAAATTTAATAGGAATACTACTTTCTAAACATAATGTTTTCCAATTAAAAATTTTTTTAATAATATCATGAGAATTACATTTGCTACAAATGGTTTTGATACTAATAACACCATCTGAATTAACAAAGTAATTTTCATCGAGGATACTCTCCATTGGAAGGATGATTTGATAAGAATTATCCAATAATTTCACACTTTTCATCTTTTCTGATTGGAACTTCAGGAAAACCAATAAATTTATATTCCCCATCTTTCAAAATAAGACATGAAAGACATTTATTTTCACTGTTCATATATAATAATGTGTTTTCCAACCAACATTATACTTAATTATTCTTAAAAAATTAATTAAAGAATATATAAAGTAATAACAAGATTATAACTAACATATGGTTGGTAAAATAATGAATGATGATAAAATAATAAGATAAAAAACATAAATTCATCAAAAAATAAACACAAAATAATCACTCAAGACCTAACATGTTGACAGCCCCAAAAAATTCCACAATCCTATCCTAAAAGAAAAATATAGTGATGAATTATACTTAAATTTAAGAATAATCACCATAGAATTAGAAAATGGAGAAATTGAAACACTATTAACAAATTTAACTCCAAAAATGATGACCACAGAAGACATCTGCCAAATTTACGATTATCGATGGGGAATTGAAACCAACTACAATACTTTTAAAAATCGCTTAAACATCGAGAATTACAATGGAACTAAAAGAATAACAATCGAACAAGATATTTACTCCCAATTTATATTTTATAATATAATCTGCTACTATAATTCTTATTTAAACATGTTAGTAAATCTTCAATTGAGTAAAAAAGGCAAATGCGATGAAGATGATGAATATCAAATAGATCAAGCCAATTTAATTAGAAATCTTAATGATGGATTAATGAAAGTAATCGTAAATCCCATTAAAGATAACATTTGTGAATTCACATCGGATTTAATATGGAAATCGTCGGATGAACTCAATAAAATTAAAAAAAAATATAAGATATGAGCATCAAAAGTCTAAACCATTCATTAGATATCGAATGAAATATCAGGACATGTCCTGAGGAGGATAACGCCCATGAAACAAATAAGAAGGAAAAAATCATGAAAATTTCCTAAAGTTTACGACATTGAAAAATCAAAACCTGATTTAAAAATAATATAACATAGTTATTAAATATGAAATTTAATAAAAATTTTCACCAGGAATATCTTAAGTTTCTAGGAATGCTTATTTTCAAATGTTTTTAATATAATACATTAAATTTGATATATGCTTTGTGATTTTCTCCCTTAAATATATATTGATATAAATTAAACCTATACATATGAGAAACCATCCTTATGATAAACTCAAAGACCATGAACATAAAAATGGAATTTTTAAGTCTCCAATTAATCAGATTGATAATATTAAATTGTATCATTGGAGAAATGATTGTCTTCCAGATTTTATTTGGATTGCATTAATATTAGATTATTATAATCGTGAAGGTGCTTTTTTAAAGTTATCATCAATTTTTAAAGAGATTGAAGATTCTTCTTTTCAATTTGATTCGTTACAATTATCGTATATTTTTTCTTTAGATAAACCTCATCAAATTGAATTTTATAATATTCTATTAAAATATATTGATGTTGAAACATTGTCTCCATTAACAATTATTTTTAATAAAAACCAGTTATTTAAAGAATATTTTGTTATAGAAAATTATAGGGTTGAAGATAAACTTATTATTTTAGAAAATATTGTTGAATATTATGGAACTAATAAATCTGATGAAGCAACAGATGTTCAATATGTAATTCTAACTTTTTATTTTCTCATACGAAATAAAATTCACTTAACGGAAAAAACTAGTGAAATAGCCGATTATTTATATAAATATCCAAAAACGCCTCACGTAAATGATGAAATGAAAAAATATCGACCCACTGTTAGGAGCATTTTTGGTGCCATCCAAGATGGTATATATGAACATAATCAAGAATTTATAAGATTATTTTGGAGAGAATTATTAAAAATAGGGGGTTGTGAGTTGATATATGGAGAATATATGAATCAATTTACATTAGATGAAAATTTTATTGAAGATATTAAAATTGAATTTCAAAAATTGATTATTGAAAACACAGAAACTGAACTTGAAGATTCACAATTTAATGTTATTATAGGTTCTTCAGTTTATGCATTAAAAGTGTTAAACGAACTTGTTGAATGTAATCTTAGAAATAAAGTTATGGGAAGATTGTGTTTGAGAATAATTATTGAAGTTTACATCACATTAAAATTTATTCATAAAAAAGAACAAGAAGAACCAAACATATGGGAAGAGTATCAAGAATATGGTATTGGAAAATATAAGATGATTCTAATCAAAGCTCGTGAAGTAAAAGAATTTGAAAACTCACATTTGAATACTGAATTGATTGACGCATTAGTTAACGAACAATTTGATGAAATGTTCTTAAATATTGAAGTAAAGTATTTTAAAAAAGATATGAGAAAAAAGGCTGGTGATGTTGATGAAAAAGAATTATATGATTTGTATTATGATTATGAGTCAAATTATGCTCACGGTTTATGGGGGGCAGTTCGTGAAAGTGCAATGTTAACATGTGTTAATCCACTTCATTTAGGACATAATGTTCCAGATGTTCAATTAAATCATGGTTTAGCAGATGTTTTGCCTGATGCGATAATGGTTTTTAAAAAATTATTATCATTTATTGATGATAATTATCCATTGTCTTCTGAATTCATGTCAAAATATGAGGTAAAAAATGAATAATGCTATAATTTATTTACATAATATTCAAAATGAATATTATGACATATTAAAATCTAAAGAACCAATTGTATTTTCAGATGATTTAAATTTAGTCGAAATTACTATGATTATTGAAGAAATAGACATTTTTTGGAGAAAAAATAGGGATAAAATCTTATTTGATTTGGATTATTTTGATGATAAAGAAACATTGTTTTTAGCAGGATCCATGTATTTGGACATTGATGGTAATTGTCATTATTACTTTAAAACATTTGGGGATGAAAATATTATCAATGATTCGATATTAAAATTTCAAAACATTGCTAATAATGATGTAAATGCTGATTTTGATATAATTTCAATTTTTAAACGATCATTTAAAAATACTTTGAGTTTATTAGAAAATTTTAGTTCTTATTTTTATATTCTACCTGTAGATTATATTATTTCAGTGTATAATGATGAATTAATTGAAATGAAAAATAAAATATTTTATCAACTTCTTTCATCATTACTTGATTTTGAGGATATTTTATCCAATGAGTTATTTTTTGAGACCTTTGACTCAATTGAGAAAATTGAAAATATTTTAGAAAATAAAAAAATTGATTTATTCACATTTAATGAAGGAGACAATAATTTATCTCTTAAAGAAAGATTAGACAAATATGAAACTCAAATTCCATTTAAGCTTGATGATTATCTGATGAAATTTTTATGTTTGTTGTATAATTATTGGAATCAAATTATAAGTATATTTTTGGTCTTCATGGAACTTGGTTTCATACCGTATATTAGTTTTAAAAATACTTTTTTTAATTTTCATACCTTATTTTTATCTTTATATAATGGAGAAGATGCAGATGAAATTTTAAATAAAATAATTGTATTTTATACATTTAATATTTGTACAGATGAAAGAATTTTTAATAAAATTAATTTTGAAGATTATGTTAATTTAGTTGTGAATAATGATTTCCAAGAAAAATTAATGAATAATGATGAAGATAACATATCTAAGGGATTGAATGTATTGATAAACCATATTTCTAAAGAGTTCAATATATTGATGGAGAAAAATGAAAATTAAATTTATAACTCGCATTTAAAATTATTCTATGCTCTATTATATTTCATAAATATTTGTATTAACGTATATGAAACAAGGTTAATCTCCTACTTTGACATGATAAATTACTGTAGCATGTGACAACTCAGATGCAATACATTGAACTCGGCGGAAGTATAAGTAAAAACTTTGATTATTAATTATAGATGAACTGAACAGAAGAGAATTCACCCTAGGTGTGGGTAACTCAAGAGAAAATAAAGTTGGCCGTACAAGAAGGATTTCAACGGATATTCAAAGATGGGCATTTTCCTTGTTGGAAAGAATTTGACAGAATTCATGGAAAATGGTGATGAATTTCTGGAAAAAATAATAGCATATCCGAATGAAGTCATTCATTATGACAGTATAATGGCTTTTACTGGAGGTTATGAAAAGATTGTTTCAGAAAAGCAATCTCAAAGTTGATGTGGACATGTGGTATTCCACATGAAAATAACTTGTAGTGGGTAGTTTATTTTTTTATAAAAATTTTAAAAGAATAAAATTATGTTTAACCATTTTTTATTTTAGAGTAAATCTCATCACTAATTTCTTTTACAGTAAATTCTTCAGTGGACATATATCTAATTTGTTTCAATGGTTTAAAAAATTTTTCCAAGTCTTCATCGTTTAATCCATGATTAATGGGTAATAGTCTACCATCATCCATAAGAGATATTAAAGCATCGAACTCCATTTTTGGCCATGATCTTTTAATAAACTCTTTGGATAATACAACAATGCCATAATCAGATTTAGTTAAACCATTATTAATTTTCTCTCTTAAATTATCTCCAATTCTTAATATGGCTATATCGTACCATATTTCTAAATCTGTTTCTGATAATGTTTTATAAAGTTCATTAACCCATACTTTATCCTTTGAAGAATGTGATATAAATACGTCATAATGTTCTTTTTCTTCTTGGGAAGTAATACTGTGAGTTTCTAATTTTGTATTAATTTCCTCGAGTTTAACTAATATTCCTTCTTCATTAAATTCAAATCCATAAAAACTTAATACTCTGTTAACTTTTTTGAGATTGTCTTCATATTTTTCAGGAGTTAATAAATACTCTTGGGGGTCACATAATACTTCTAATACTTTTAAAATTTTATAGAACCCTTCAATACTTTCTTCTTGCATATTTTCGAAGGTTTCACATACAAATTTCCATTTTGTATTTCCATCATGGACGATTTCAGGAAATCCTGCTTTTTTAAATAATCGTGTTATTTCAGACCCAGTATATGTTTCGCCGATGATTTTTGATAATGCTTCAAGTGCATTTAATTGAAATTTCATTTTTTTAATCCTCTCTTCGGATATCTTATATTTTTTGCAAAATTCTTTAAATTTAATTAGAATCTCTTTTCTAGTTTTTACATGGGATTTGACAAAATTTGGAAGATTATTGTTCCAAGTTTCATATTCATTATTAAGATTAAATATGATACTTTTTAGTATATCTACAGTATTTGCAAATCTTTTAGATATAGGTTTCAAATCAAATTTAAGGATTTAAAATAAATATTATTATTTTCTACAAAATAAGTATTATATTTATATTTTCTTTTATTTGAACGATAACTAAGTAGTTCAACATTTCCTTCAAAAGAAACGTTAAATGTATAAATTGTATTTTCAACTTCGGTTCCATCTTGATAATATCCTTTGGATTTGTCTTCACAATAATCTATTTTGTTAAAGTCAATTGTTATTGGGTTGACCGTATATTGTTTTATTAGGGAATTGATACATTTCTCTTGGTTTTCAATTAGGTAGTTGCATTCTGTTTGATTAATCTTTTTGATGATATCTTTTTTGTTTGATTCGATATATTCTTCAATTCTTTTATTGAAAATTTCTTCTATTTTAATCACCCATTCATGTATATTATTTTACTTATTCCCACTTTAAATTCAACCAGATTAAAACTCACATAAATTAAATCACACATTTCTTGTTAACATCATTATTTAATTTAGTCTTTTCGCGTATTTTATATTTTAATTTGAAGTTTTTAGTTATTCAATGTTTTTATTTTAAATCTTTAACTTTTAAATATAATTTTTTTAAGTTCATCCCCTTTCAATCGATTAAAGGTTAATGATATTCTTATTGTTGTTTCAAAAATTTCATAAATGTCTTCTAGTTTTAAATTCATGGTTTCTTCTTTTAAATGCAAAACATTGGTTAGTGTAAGATAGTCATAGTCTTTGTTAGATTTTGCATATTTGATGATATTTCTTATGAATGGTATGGATGCGATAAGTTCTGATTTTTTATAATATTTTAATTTATAAAGTGAATCTATTTTTAAATTCATTTAAACACCAATAATATTCATTGGGAAAAGTAAGTATTATTTTTTGTGCATAGAATAATCTTACTGATAAATTTTTAAGTATAACATATTTAGAACCATTTGTTAAGTGAAGTTTGCTCAACTAATGCCTGGGGGTCACTGATTTGTATTTCATGATGAAATTGTTGTGTGTCATGTAATAATCCTTCAAAATCTTTTTGTGATTTAATTGTGGTTTTTGGAAATATTGAAACCTGTTGGCTTCTAAAATAATTATAAGAGCTATTGTGATTATATGGATGATTCCATATTCTTTTAAAAAGTGGATAAAAATCATTTGCAACTTTGATTTTATTTTTATTTTTTGATAATTGAAATAATATTTGACTGGATAAACCTAAAATTAAATCAATTAATTGAATTAACTGGGCATTTTCTTTGGAACTACTGTTGTTATATTCGCGATGGTTGGAATTAATAAATGTTATTTCATCAGTTGTGATAGTAACTCTTTTTTGATTATTTAAATAATCAATTACATGCCATTTAAAATATTCATGTTTCTCTTTTTCATCAGCATTATCATGATAAATATTTTTAATAATGATATTTTCGTCTTTGAAATAAAATGATTTTGCAGAAAGCAAAACAGTACGATAAAACCTATTGTAAATGTTGGTAGTGTCTTTATCCACACCAAATTTATCAAAATCTAAATTATCTAAATCCACATATAAAATATTAAAATATAATAATTTGTTTTTATCTTTTTGATGTTTGTTGTGATTTGTAATAAATTTGGCCCATCTAGAGTAAATTTCTAATTTGGATTGGGACATATTTTTTTCAATTTTAGTAGAATGGATTTCAAAATTGTTAAGATTATGGTAGTGTTCTTTGCATTCATTTTTACAATCTTCGTAATTCCAAGACCATTTTGTGGGATGTTTATGCAAACATCTTAAATTACATAACTTTTTCGTTAAGTTAGTTTTATAAGATGTTGGAATAAAAAGACATGCTATTCCCAGATAGTTTCTACCATTTTCATCCTTAAAATGTGCTTCATCGGAATAAATTTCTAACTCCATGAATAATATTTTGTTTTTAGTTGTTATAAATTGTTGTCTATATTTTGTTATATACTTAACTCATTTCCCACTTCAACTTCAACCAGATTAAAACTCACATAAATTAAATCATACATTCCATGTTAATATCATTATTTAATTTAGTCTTTCTGTAAGTATTTTAGATTTTAATTTGAAGCATAATAGAAAAGTTATTTAATGTTTGATAATAAATAATGTATTATTTTAAGTTTTCCTGTTTTTTAATTTAATATATGTTAATAGAATGTTATATTTAAGTTATATTTTTTAATGAATAGTTTTATTAATTTTGAAAAATAAAATTATAATTGACACATTTGTGTCGCTTTTCGATTTGGTTATAAATTGTAAATAACTTTTTACCCTATATTGGATTTAGGATTTTTCCTAAATCCTTTAATAATATTTTTCTTTATGAGTTTGAGTAATACAGTAGAGTATTATAATAGAATATCTATTCTAATAAGGAATTAAATCAATCTAATCTGTTGAGATATAAAATATATTTTTTAGAAATATGTTTGAAGTTCAACTAATTTAATGTTTCATTGTTTCTCAATATTTTCTGATAATCTTAAGTCTTTATTTAAATAATCATTGATTTAAATCAGTTAATATTCTTAAAGGCAGTGTGTTAATATAGATTCAATAAAATTGATAAATCGTTTTTGGAATTATTAACTGAAATTATTACACTTATTTTAGATATAGTTTATTTTATTCAAAATTATTATTAATTTGTCTTAAATATTCAATATCTTTTTTAAATTTTTTATCCATTTCTTCTTTTGAGTTAAATTGTTTTTTTATAAAATCAGTAAAATCATGAGTTTCAATATGTTCTGGCAATTGCATATAATTAGGACCAAATAATATATTTAGATAATAATCATTATCTTTAGGGCATTTAAAGTCATATTTTTCAAATTTAATTCTTACTAATGGAAAAGTTTTTTCTGTTTCGCGTATGGATACTGGATATAATTGTAAAGAATCTAATCCATCATTGAAATATTTTGTTTTATTACTTGTAAAACCTAAATATCCCTTTTGTATATCCATTTCATTATTAAATTGTTTTTTACCATTTTTAACTTCCTGATTAAATTTATATTTAGTTGAACAATAATTTTTTTCAAAGTGATTTAGTTTGTCTTCTTCAATATAATCTTCTGGAAAGCAATCAATTTTAATATATGGTTTCAACCAACCTATTTGAAAAAACATAAACTTTGCAAAGTCTAAATCATCATTACCTTCGAAATCATAAACACTATTAAAATCATTAAAGTAATTTTCATGATTATCTCTTAATAATGATAATCCACATTCTTGTTTAAAATATTTAAATCTTGAAATTTCTTTAGGAAAAACATCAATAAATTTTTCATAATCTTTTCTCATAAATGTAATATCTACATCATCATCCCATGGAATAAATCCTCCATGACGAACAGCACCTAAAAGAGTACCTCCAGTAATCCAATAATCAATATCATGTTTTTTGCATACTTTATCAATGAATCTTAATAATTCTAATGTAAATAATTGAATATCTCTTAATGTTGAACTTCTTTTAAATTCAGATGGAGAAATTTGATGGGATTTGAAATAATCTAATTTTTGTAATTTTTTAGCAATATTTAAAAAAGAATTTAAAATAGTATTATTATATTTAATAAAACTGGGTAAATTTGAGTATAACCTTTCAAAATCCATTTTATCGCTCTTTTAAAAATTTCATAAATTTTTTTTTATTTTCTATTGCTGTTGATGTGGGCCTTCCAAGATTATCTCTTGCACCAATTGAAGATTTTATTTCTATAAATGAAAGATAATTGTTATCTTTAACTTTTTTAATTTCTAAATCTAAATCTTTGAAGTTGTCTACAGTTGAAACATATTTATATCCACAAGCTTTTCCCATTTCAACTAAATTAATAGTATTTGCGACAGTTGGCATCCCTCCAACAGTTTCATGAGCTTCATTATTTATTACAATATGGACTAAATTAGGGGGATTAACATTTCCTATAACAGCCATTGCACCTAAATGCATCAATAATGATCCATCTCCATCTATACACCAAATTTTCTCATTTGGTTTATTGATTGCAATACCTAATGCTATTGATGAAGTATGTCCCATTGAACCTACTGTTAAAAAATCATATTTATGATTTTGATTATTTGTTTCTCTTATTTCAAACAATTCCCTACTTGTTTTTCCTGTTGTTGAAATAATTGGGTCTTCTCCAGTAAAATTAACAATGTGTTTGATAATTTTTTCTCTTAACATTTTATTATTGTTTTTGTATTCAATTTTTTTATCATATGTTAATGCGCCTTTTTTAATTATAAATGCAACTTGTTTGCCAGACTTCAATAAAAAATTATATTTTTCCATTACATTTTTAATTTCATCAAAAGTTGTTTCATTCTCTATTATGAAATTCTCAATATCCATCAAGTCAAGTAATTTACAAGTTATTTCGCCTTGGTAGGTATGTTGGGGTTCATCATGAATTCCAGGCTGCCCTCTCCATCCAATAACAAAAATAGCAGGAATTGCATAAACTTTATCATTTAAAAGTGAAGCGACAGGATTGATAATATTGCCTTCTCCACTGTTTTGCATATATATGACTGGCACTTTACCAGTTGCTAAATGATAACCTGCTGCTAATGCAGTGCAATTTCCTTCATTAGCCGCAATTATATGGTGTTTCTCATCAATACCATATGTATTCAATAAATAATTACATAATGCTTTAAGTTGTGAGTCTGGAACACCTGTAAAGAACTCACAATCTAAAGCACTTATAAAATCTTCAACATTCATTATAATACCTTATAATATAAAATTTAAGGAAATTTCATATTTAACAAAAATTAATTATCTCAAGACATAAGAAATAACATGAGAATCTTCATGTGTATTCATATCCATAAACATGTCGTAAGTATCAACTTTATTACATTTTAATTTATTAAAAAAGTTTAAAAATTCTTTTTTAGTTCTATAAATTGCATTATAATCATCTTCTAAATTATCAGAATAGAAATCTTTAAGAGTTAATCTGGAATCATGGGCGGTAGTTTCTGTGATGAATATCTGTTTATCTTCATTTGTAATTTCATTTATTACATACATTAATTCTGTTAAATCATCATCATTAATGAATAATAAAACTTGACTTATCAACACCACATCAAATGGTGGTTTAACTAATAATTCATCAATTAAAATATCAACTGCAGACATTACTTGGAATTTACAATTATCAAAATGATAATTTTTATTTGCTGATTCAATGTGACTTTCAGTATAGTCAATACCTAAATAAGCAGAACATTTATCATGAATAAATTCAACAAATCTTCCACCACCACATCCAATTTCAAGAACTTTCTTATCAGTAAAATCAATTGTTTCAAGCATCAATTTTCCCTGTTCTTGATTTCTTTTTTTAGCACTCTCTTTATTTTCATAAATTCCAATTTGCAAATCATCTTCAAGACCTTTATTATATCTATTATCAAAAAATGATTTTACTTTATCGTATTCAAGGTCTTCTTTGTTACCATATAATCTTGCCATATAAACACCTATATAAGAATTTTATTTTTACAAATATATAAAATTTCTCACATCTAAAGTAGTTTAAACCCCAATTTTATTCATATATTTTTTAAGAAGTTTGGTGAACATTATTATTTCATCATAAGTAATGTCGCCCATATTTGCAATTCTAAAAGTTCCAATATTTCCCAATTTGCCTGGATATATAGTAAATCCAAAACTTTTCATATAATCATGAAATTCATCAAAATCATATTTGGGAACATTTGGATTCAAAATCGCAGTGATAAAATGGCTTTGATTTTCTTCATTAACAATCATTTCCAAACCGATTTCCTTAACTGCATCTATTAATATATTCCAACATTCAGTAAATCTTTCAAATCTTTTTTCAATTGTTTCCACTTTTGTTTCAATTATTGCTTGTCTAAGTGCATAAAAAGTTTGAACTGGGGGTGTGAATCTACTTTGTTTAGTTTCTATAAAATATTTATATTGATCGTAAAGATTAAAGTAATAATTTCTCATTGGCCATTTTTTTTGCTTATATAATTCTTCACGATTACATATAACAAATCCTATTCCTGCCATACCTCCAAAATGTTTATTAGAAGTGCATGAAGCAAAATCAATACCCATTTCCTTAAAATTCATAGGCATTCCACCATAAGAACTTATTGCATCAACTATTGTAATAATACCATATTTTTTTGCAATAGGACAAATAATTTCAACAGGATTTAAAAGGCCAGTAGTTGTCTCATGATGCACAATTGCAAAAGCATCATAATTTTCACTCTGAAATTCATGTTCCAATGCTTCAATATCAATTGGTTCATAAGTAGAACTTTTAAAAATAGTAGTATCGATATTATAAGTTTTTGCGATTTGTGCAAGACGAGACCCATAAGAACCATTATCAACAACTAATAATTTTCCTTTTGGAGGGACACAAGAAGAAATCATTGCTTCATCAGCTCCAGTCCCAGAACTAGCAAACATTATTGTGGTATACTCTTTGCAATTTGCTCCAAAACTTGTTAAATCTTTTTCTATATTGTCCATTAAATCTCCAAATTCCAACTCTCTTGGACAAATATCTGCACAAACTTGAGCATATTTAACACTATCTTTAGTGGTTGAAGGTCCAGGATTAAGAAGGACTTCTCTTTTTATTTTATATAATTCTTCATTTTCTAAAATATGTGGATAAATCTCATTCACTGCTCTTTCAAACATTCTTTTATCATCAATTTCTGCCCAGACATAATGATTGACTTTATGAACATATATGGGATTATTTTTAGCTAAAATTTGAAGGACATTTTCATAATCTATTTTTTTATATTTATCAAGATTTTCATTATATAATCGTACCATTTGATTTAAAATGTCTTTTGAGATTTTTGTTATACCAACAAGTTCTGTATTTGGATTATTTATTTTGTCAACATTTTTACTGACATTAGTTAAAATGTTGCTTTCATCAAAATCCAAATAAACCTCATCAGAACTGTAAGTTTTTCCAGATGCCAAAATAACATTTTCTCTAGCATCATTAATTAAAACCTTTAAACCAATTTCATCATAAATTAAATCGCTTTCCAGTAAAATAAATTCATTTTCTATTAATGAAGCGCAAACTTCCAAAGTTCCCATAGAACTAGTGTTATGATAATTTTCGTTTTTTACTGTTTTAATAATTGGATATTTTTTAACTAAATTATCATACCAATCACTACAATGGCCTGTACCAATGATTATTTCTTCAATTCCACAATTTATAAGTTTTCGAATAGATTGTTCAATTATGGGAATTCCATCAATTTCTAAAAATCCTTTAGGCATTTTTTCAGTAATCTCTTGTAATCGAGTTCCCATTCCTCCAGCAAGAATAACTGCTTGTTTTATCATAATAAACCTCATTAAATAATTATATTTCGTCAATTAATGTGATAATATCTTTAATAGATAATAATTCTTCATCAATTTCATGTGCTCTTTGATATTTTAAAATACTTTTTGCTGCATTTTGCATTGCGGGAAATGCTGCTCTAAGTAATTGATTAGCATAAATAACAATATTTACGCCATGTTTTATTAATTCTACTTCAGTTATTGTATTATATGATGAAGGAACAACCACTATTGGAGTTTCAGGGTCTTGTTCTCTGAACTTATCACAGAACTCTAATATTTCATTTGGTTCTTCACGTCTGCTGTGAATCATTATCCCATCAGCTCCTGCATCTCGAAATGCAAATGCTCTTTTAAGTGCATCATCCATACCCTGTTCAAGAATTAAACTTTCAATTCTTGCAATAATCATAAAATCTTCGGATAATTGGGCATTTTTACCTGCACGAATTTTTTCACAGAAATGTTCAATATCATCTTGAGTTTGTTTGACTTCATTTCCGAATAATGAATTTTTCTTTAAACCAATTTTATCTTCAATAATTACTGCTGAAACTCCCATTCTTTCGAGTGATCTTACAGTATAAACAAAATGTTCAGCAATGCCTCCAGTATCTCCATCAAAAATAATTGGTTTTGTGGTAACTTCCATAATATCATTAATTGTTCTAAATCTTGAAGTCATATCTACGAGTTCTATATCGGGCTTTCCTTTTTCAGTACTATCACATAAACTTGAAATCCACATTGCATCAAACTGGTCAATATGATTTTCATCAGCAATAATTGTTTTTTCAGCAATTAATCCTGTTAAACCACTATGTACTTCAATTGTTTTTACTATCGGAATCATATTTAGTAATTGTTTTAACCTTTTTCTCCTAATTTCGGGCATTGCTAATTTTTCTTTCATTTGACGATCAATTTTTTGGACTTTTGGGTTGAAAGTATAGGGAATTTCAATTAATGTTCCACCATATTCATCAAGAACTTCCAAAATATTTTTTTTTATTATTTTCATGGAATCGTCAGACCAATTATCTCCATGAATAATATAATCGGGATGTAATTCATTTACAACATCATCGTACATTATATTCTCTTGAATAATGACTTTATCAACATCAGGTATGTTTTTAACTAATTGGACACGTTCGGAAGTTGATTTTAAAGGAAATCTATTATATTTAACCATTTCTGAATCACAAAGGACACCAACAACAACTTTACCATATTTTTTAGCTTCATTAATTAAGTTTAAATGTCCTTCATGAATCACATCTGTACAAAAACAAGCATAAACCAGTTTATTTGAAACCATACTTTCACCATGATTGTAATAATATAAATTTATATTTTAATACATATAAAATATTATACTATAAATTAACAAAATACATAAAAAAGTATTATTAAAATAAATCAAAAATAATATAAATAAATATTATAAATTATAATTAAATGTAATATTTGATTAAAAAATGAAACAACATTTAGTTCACATGAGGAAAAATTATGGATCTAAGTAACCTTTTTAAAAAATTACCAAATAAAATGCAAAATTCTGAAAAATTTATTTATTATTCTGTTGAATTTTCCAAGTTTATTCGCAATCTTTCAAAACCAAAGCAAAGTAATCCCAATCCTTATTTAAATTTCCTATTTAAATCAACAAATATTGAACCTAGGGGGTTTCTTAAAGATGTGCAAGTATTATCTGTTGAACTGCTAAGATTTATTGATAATGTTTGTAAAAAATATAATTTAGATTATTTTTTAGCATATGGGACATTATTGGGTGCTGTTCGTCATAGAGGATTTGTTCCATGGGATGATGATTTAGATATTATCATGCTAAGACAAGATTACAATGAATTAATCAAGGTTTTACCTAAAGAAATAAATGAAAATAATTATTTAAGGAATAATTGTGGTTTAACAAAATTAAAAAACTTCACTGAAAATTTATTTGAAAATAATCAACATATTTATACGGATATTTATGAAGATTACTTTTTTGATAGCGATTATAAACAAGTCTTTTTACAATTTGCTCTATTAAAGCCATTTGTTAAGATTGATGTATTTCCATTTGATTATGTAAAAGATGAATTTGTTAAAAAATATAACAAAAAATATCTCTCACAAAAATTTTATTTTAGAAATTTATATGATAAAAAAGATTTTTCATATGGTGAAGAATTAAATAAAACATTTGAAAAATTAGGTTTAAGCATTCATGAAACTAATTTTATTGCAGAAGGTGTTGATAGTAGCCGTTGGGAAGATTACGGTGCTTTTAAAAAAGAAGTGTTTTATCCAGTTAAAGAAATAAATTTTGAAAATTATTTTTTTAAAGGTCCAAATAAACCTCATGAAATACTTAGAACTTGGTATGGTGAATCTTATATGGATATCCCTTCTGACATAAAAGTACATGAATTTGCCGAATATAATCTTATTTTATATGATTATAATGAAAAAGAAATGAGTATAGCATTTAAAAAAACAACAATGAAACTTAAGGAAATTAATGATAATTTCAAATAAATTAAATTAATTTTAAATATTCATAAGTTCTTTTAAAGCCTTCTTTCACTGAATATTTGGCTTGCCAATTTAATTCATCTCTAATCTTTTTAGAAGATAGTATTCCAAATTTGAATGGTGCATAACATTGTTTGTCTTCATCTTCAATATCATAAATCAATTCTAACTTTTGAGAAGGGATGTTACTTATTATTTCTGCTAATTGTCTAATAGAAACTTCATTTTTCTCATCAGAAACATTGTAAACCATTTCATTGCTTTTTAAAAGGATTTTAAACATTGCATTTATGGCATCTGCAATATAAGTATATGTTCTGATAGATGAACCATCACTCTTTAAAATAATATTTTCACCATTTATTAGATTTTTAAGAAAATCTGCTTGTACTCTGCCATCATAAATACTCATTCTTGGGCCGTATGTATGTGCTAACCTTACAATTTTTGTATTTACTCCGTACTCTTGATTAAAACTAACACACATATTTTCAGCCGCTTTTTTACCTTCAGCATAAGCATTCCTAGGAATCAATTGGTCAATAAATCCAAAACTATCTTCAGTGAAATATTCTTGATTATCTAAAGGTTTACCATAAATTTCTCTAGAAGAAATAAATAAATATCCTTCAACATTTTTATCCTTTGCAAGAAGTAGCGTATTTGCAGTACCAATTGTATTTGCAAAATTTGTCTCAACGGGATTTTTTTCCATGATTTTGGGACTTGCTGGACTTGCGGCATGAATTATATAGTCAATATCATTATCATATTCAATTTTAGTGGTCACATCTTGAATAATCGGAAAAACAAATTCATTTCTACGAATCTGAATATTTAATTTATCAATATTTCGAACTAAAGGGATAATTTTGATATTGGCACAATAATCTTCATTCAGTTTCATTAATGTATATAAAAAATAACTACCAATCATCCCAGAGGCACCAGTAATCATAATTGATTTGCCATATAACTCTTTTAATCCATTGTTTTCCTGAATAATTTCCTCAGTGTCTTCATCAATAATTTTATTAATTATCATTTTAACACAACCAATTGTATTTCATATTATATAAATTATAGTTTAACTATATATAATATAATTTATGTAAATAATATTTAGTGATTTAAATGAATTATTTATTATTAATGATGGGTGGAAAAGGTACTAGATTAGGTGCTGATAGGCCAAAACAATACATAGAAATTGATGGTATACCTATTTTCCACTATATACTAAAATCTTATAATCAACTGGAATATATTGATGAAATAATTATTGTATCTAATGAAATGTGGATTGATTATGTTCAAAAATGGATTGATAATTTAGAAATCAAAAAGCCAATATCAATCATAGCGGGTGGTGAAACACGTTCACATTCAGTTTATAATGGTTTAAAAGCGATTTCAAATAAAGCCCATGATGATGATATAGTGTTACTTCATGATGCAACACACCCATATGTTGACGAAGAGGGGACAATTAAAGTTATTGAAGCTATTGAAAATTATGGTGGTGCAACTCTTGGTGCATATCAATATGATACTGTTTATAGAATGGATAATGAAGGGTTTGTTACTGAAGTTATTCCAAGACAAGAATTAGTTGCGGGGGCATCACCTGAAGGATTTAAATTCAATAAAATTTTCCCTATTTATAATAATGCGGATGATGAGGAACTTGAACAAATGACATCTGGTGGAGCAATGGCATTAGAACATGGTATTAAAATGAAAACAATTGAATGTAATGTTATTAATTTAAAGATTACATATCCGCATGATCTTGAAATTTTCAAAAAAACTATTCACAGTTATTTCTTCGAATCTAAAAAATAAATGGTGATTATTTGAAACACCCGGTTAAGGAAATTCTTGATAAAAGAAAGAATGGGATTAGTTCAGGTATTGTATCTTATTGTACTGCAAACAGTATAGTTATTGAAACTATTTTAGAGTATTATATGGATTTTAATGAATATGTTCTAATTGAATGTACTGCAAATCAAGTGAATCAATTTGGTGGATATACTGGAATGACTCCTTCTGAGTTTAGAGATTTTGTATTTGATATTGCAGAAAAAGTTGGATTTCATAAGGACAAACTTATTCTTGGTGCTGACCATTTTGGACCACTTACTTGGGCTGATAAAGATGAAAATGAAGCAATGGAAAATGCAAAAGAGCTTGTAAGACTTGCAGTCCTTGCAGGATACACCAAAATCCATTTAGATACAAGTATGTTTTTGGCCAATGATGATATTTCAAAAAGATTATCTGATGAAACCATTGCTAGAAGGGGTGTTGAATTATATAAAGTCTGCGAAAAAGCTTTCATTGAAAGGCTTGATGAATTTCCAGATTCAATCCATCCTATTTATGTTATTGGTAGCGAAGTTCCAATCCCTGGGGGGGAATACGATAAAAAATCTATATTAGAAGTTACTTCACCACAAGATTTTGAAAGTACTGTAAATATGTATGATAAAATCTTCAAGGAATATGGGATTGAAAATGCATGGGACAATATTATTGCAGTTGTCGTTCAGCCGGGTGTTGAATTTAGCAATAATGATATTCACAATTACAATAGAAATGATTCAAAAGAATTATGTGAAAAATTAAAAGATTATCCTAATTTAGTATTTGAAGGTCATTCAACAGATTTCCAATTTAAAGAGAAATTAAAAGAAATGGTTGAAGATGGAATTGCAATATTAAAAGTTGGTCCTGCAGTAACATATGCTTTAAGAGAAGGTTTATTTTCACTAAGTTTAATGGAAAAAGAATTGATTAAATGTGAACATGAAAGGGCTAATTTTATAGAAAACCTTGAAAAAGTCATGTTGGATAATCCTAAAGATTGGGAGGAGTATTATCATGGTAATGATCTTGAAAAAGAACTTCAAAGAAAGTATAGCTTTTCTGATCGTAGCAGATATTATTTGAGTCTTAATAAAATTAATCAAAATATCAATAAACTATTTAAAAATATTGACTCTTGTGATATGCCTTTAGGAATTATAAAACAATACTGTCCTAATACCTATTTAAAAATACGATTAAAACAAACCAAATATAATGCAAGAGATATTGTAAAATCAGAAATCTATGATGTTATTGATAATTATAATTATGCTATAGAAAAATAAAGTATTTTATAATATATATTAATGTCATGTTTAAATTATATATGGTTTTGTATTGTTTTAATTATTTCCATTAAATTACCTAATTAGTTTTATTTTATCTAAATGGCAGCATTTGGTTAATTTTATTTTTTCATAGTAATAAAAGAAAAGTTGTTGAGTTAGTTTATTCTAATCTTTTCATATTCATATATTTTCGATACATTTTTTTAATAAAAAGATTGTTATAAAATTTATCATACATGCTTGCAGTAATCAATGCTAATCTGAATTTTCTTTTCAAAATTAAATTGTTTAGGAATTTAACTTCTGGTGTTTTAATATTTATTTCATTTGTGGTTTGTTCAAAGTCATAAAGCATTTCTAAAAATTCTATTTTTCTTTTTTTATCAATATTTAATGTTACAAATATTAATAAAAGGCTTGAAAAATAATCACTAATAAAAACTTCATGATTTAAATCAATATTTTTTATTAAAAAATTATTTATTCTTTTTAATCCATTAAAAAAAGCTAAAAATAGTTTTTCAGTACTATTATGGATTGTAGAATCACCATATTCATTATACATATAAATATATGTATTTGGAAGTATGCACATTTTTTCACAAACGGCCAATGCTTGGAAATAAAAATCCCCATCTTCTGTAGGTCCATCTTCAAAAAATATTAAGTTATTATCTGTTATAAAATTATAATCAAAAATTTTACCCCATGATGCAATAAAACAACCGGTTGTAACTTTATCGAATTTTGTTTGTGTTTCTGTAGGTTTTAAAATAATTTCATCAGCGGATCCTTTAGAACATAAATTGTTTTTAATCACTCCATTATCGGTGTTAATGTGGTGATTTGCAAGTACAAAATCTGATTTTGTTCTTGTTATTGCATTATAAAGAATTTTAAATGCATCATCAACATAATAATCATCAATATCTAAAAAAATCACATAATCTGTGTGCACGTTTTTTAAACCTAAATTTCTAGGACGTCCAGGATAACCTGATTTTTCATTGTACTTTAAACTTAAATCATAGAAATAACAGTTATCATATTTTAATTCAAGATTTTTTGCAACATCAACACTTTTGTCATCAGAACAATCGTTAACTAAAATTATTTCTATATTTTCAAAACCTATTGTTTGTTTTTTTAAGGTTTCAATAACCTCATTTAGATGTTTTTCACCATTGTAAAATGGGATAATTGTTGAAACTAAATACATTGTTTTTTCATTTATTTTTGATATGATATAATTTTTATGTATTGATACATAAACTACATATATTAATTAAATTAAAATTAAAGAATGATTGAAATGATTAAGTATTATATTCATGGTGTTTCTACTGCATGGAAATGTGTTGATAATTTTTTTGAATTAATGTTATTTAGACAGGGATTAAAAAAGGAATGTGTTGTTAAAACTAAAACATTAGGTGAATTCCATTTAAAAGAAAATCCTGTAAAAGTATCTATGATTAATTTAATTTTAAATTTTCAAAGTAAAGTTTTAAATAATAATTATGTTGAAGAGGAAATACCTATTTTTAAAGAGTTTATCAATTCCCTTAATGAAAATAATGAGTATGTTGTATTAAACGGGGTTAAATTTGAATATAATTCTGAAATTCTAGTTTTATTTGAGTATTTTTCGGATATGGGTAATGCTCCTTTTGAAAATATTAAAAATAAAATAATTTTAGATATTGGTGCAAATATTGCAGATACTTCTTTATTATTTGCCAAAGAAGGTTGTGAAGTTTATTCTTATGAGCCAGTCCCTCCGACATATGAAATTGCATTAAAAAATATTAGTTTAAATCCCGAATTTGGAGATAATATTCATTTATTTAATAAGGCAGTATCTGATAAAGAAGGAACTATTGAAATTAAATTTAGTTCAGGTTCAAGTTTATCATCTTCCATTTATTCCGAAGATGGGGAGTCTTTTGAAGTAGAATGTATTTCTTTAGATAAAATTATATCTAATTTAAAAGAAGTAGGTAAAAAACCTAATTTATTACATATGGACTGTGAAGGGTCTGAATTTGATATAATTCCTATTTCTGATTTGACTATTTTTGAAGAGGTTGTTATTGAACATCACCAAAAAATGGCTGGTAAAGACCATAGGATAATACTGGATGTTTTGGAAAAAGAAGGTTTTGAAATAAAAAGTAAAATTTCATGGGATGATTCAAATTTTGAAGATATTGGAATTATTCATGCAGTTAATAAAAATAAATAAGATGTGGTTAGATGTCAAATCAATATAAATATTATGTTAATTTGTTAAAAAATGGATTTTCTTTATTTTTTTTCAATTTACGTAATTTTGGAATAAAATTTGCATTTATCAATCTTTTGGCAGATATGGCTCGTTTTTATTTATTTATTAATTTAAATTTTTCTAAGATTTTATTTGACAAACAAGATGATATGATTTACAATATATTAATTAATAAATATTCTGATTTTATTGAGGAGTATATATCTAAAGAAATTAAAATTGGTTTAAATTCAAAAAAAATTTGGTGTTTTTGGTGGCAAGGAATTTCAAATTCTCCCCCAATTGTACAAAAATGTATTAATAATATTGAAAAATATTCTGGAGACTATGAATTGATTGTTCTTACTAAAAATAATTATCGGAATTATTTGGATGTTCCAAAAGAAATTGTTAAAAAAGTGGATGAAGGAAAAATTTCATTTACAAATTTTTCAGATATTTTGCGTTTTGGTCTTTTAAGCAATTATGGTGGAGTGTGGATTGATTCAACTATATTTGTTTGTGACTATATTTTTAATGAGTTTGATGATGCAATTTTTAATTCATGTTATCGTAATCATGGATGGTCAAGTTTTTTCATGGGAGGAAAACCTAATAAATTATTTTCATTTGTATATGACCTTTTAATTAAATATTCTCAGGATTATGATAAATTCCTTAATTATTTTTTAATTAATTATTTTGTTGATATTGCATGTAATTATTTTAAAGAATGTAATGAATATGTACAAGGTACAACACTATTAAATCAAAATATTTTTTATTTTATAGAAAATTTTTCTAAATCTTACGATGAAAAGGAATTTAACGAATTATGTGATAATTATAAGTTTTTTAAACTTTCATATAAATTAACTAAAAATTATCACTTATATGATGAGCATAATAATTTAACTTATTATGGTTATTTTATGCAAAATGAGTAGTTTTTTTTGAATTCATATTTATATTTATTCGATATAAGATATTTAATGTCATTGGTAACATTTATATACTTATCTAATTAAATGTTTATTTTAAGTAAATTATTTTATAATATTTTTTTTAAAGAAAAAAATGATATTATCAATTAGTTTAATTTCTTAAAGATTATGATTTAATATTATTTTTTAAGGTTAAATAATGACTAATAGAGTAAAAGTTTTATTTTATAATATGGGTTGGTTGATGGTTTCTCAAATAATCGCAAGTATTTGTGCTTTTTTTTGGACAATTTTAATTGCTAGATATTTGGGTCCTTCTGAGTTTGGTATTATGGGAACAGCAGTTTCTGTTTCAAGTACATTTATATTTTTGGCAGATTTTGGTATTTCAAGTTATATTATAAGAGCTATTTCTACAGATATGGATCATGAATCAAAATATCTTGATAATTCACTTACTTTAAAATTATTTTTATCTATCGGATATTTTATTGTAACCTGTGCTTCTTTATTAATTTTAGGATGGAATAATTATATAATTTTAATCTGTTTGTTATTTTCATTTGAAAGTGTTATTAAAACTTTTCAGGATATATTATTTGCTTCATTCAAAGCTCATGAAATAATGAAATTTCAAGCTTATGTCACTATTTTTATTAATGTGTCTCTTTTACTTTGTTTAATTTTAGTATCATACACAAATTTTGGATTAATTGGTGTTTCAGTAGTATATATTTTTGTAAATTTTATAGCTTTAGTATATGATTTTTATCTTGTTAGAAAACATATTATCAAACCAAAATTATCAATTAATAAAGATTTTTTCAAATTTTTAATTAAATCAGGATTTCCGTTTGCAGCTTCTGGATTTTTATACACAATTTATTATTCAATAGATATTATCATGCTTACTCAATTTTCATCAACTTATGACACTGGTCTTTATAACTCTGCATATAAATTAATATCCGTTTTAACTCTATTTTATGTGGTTTATACATCTGCAGTATTTCCAGTCATGAGTAAATTATTTAAAAATGAAAAAAATTTATTGAATATTAGTTTTATTAAATCAATTAAATATTTATTACTTGCTACAATCCCAATAGCCGTATTTATATTTTTCTATGGTTTTGATATTATTAATATTTATGGTTCTGATTATGATGGTGCTGCTGATGTTTTAAAAATTTTAATTTGGACTGTTTGTTTTTTATTTGTTAATGGGGCTTGTTCGTTGATTTTAAATGCATCTTATAAAGAATTTTCGGTAACTAAAATTTATCTTATTGCTGCAATTTTTAATGTTGTTTTGAATTCTTTTTTAATACCTCATTATTCTTTTTATGGTGCGGCTGTTGCAACAATTTTAAGTGAAATTTTAATTTTAATTTTAGAATTATATATGATTAATAAAATTAATCAGCTCCCAGATAAAAAATTAGGTATTGATATAATGAAAATCATAGTTTCGTCATTTGTTGTTGGAATTGTATTGTGGATATTTAATTTAAATATGTGGGTTGCTATGATTATTTCATTAGGGGTTTACTTTATATTGGTATTTTTGTTTAAGATATTTGATGAAACGGATAAAATGATTATTAATCAAATTATTAAGGGTGCTTAATTATTTATTTAAAATATATTTTTTCATTATAAAAACCATGGCTCTTTCAAAAACTTAAGTGATTTTGATCAAAAAAATTTTTGAGGAGCATGATTTTTTCTTTTATAATTTTTCTTTATTTTGAATTTAAAAGTA
>CADAAJ010000035.1 GCA_902785855.1 uncultured Methanobrevibacter sp.
CGGATGAGTAATCATCCAATCCTATCTAACTCAATCTCATTTATGCAATTCATCCACGACCTTGAAGAGGTCATGGTATTCTTGCATCATTAGATAAAAAAAATAGAATAAACTGAAAAATTATTTATAAAATTTGATTTTTAAATATAAAAAATAAAAAAAATAATCAAATTAATGATTATTAATGATTAGTGTAATTTAATCATTTTACTACAAAAAGATTACATGTAGGCCAGTTACTTAAAAAAATAGTAAATAGATACCTTAATTAATAAGGTACCTGCCAGCATTAGTCTTTTTCTTTGATTAACATTTCCAAATCATCGAAACGTTTTTGTAAATCTTCATATTGTTTTTTTGATCTTTTGATATCTTTTCTGAAATGTTTGATTAAAATTGATGCAGTTAATGTTGATGTAGCAACACCTGAAAGAATGTATCCTCCCCATACAAGAAATATACTGTCTACTTTACCTATTGTGGATTTTCCCAAAACAGCATATCCATTACTTGTAAATGCATTTGAAACCATTACCAGTGCATTTAACGGATCTACATTTTCTGCAACTGTAGTAACAATGAAACTGATAAAAATAATTGAATATAATAGTACAATAGCTATTCCTAATCCATTATTTTCAGTATATTCTTTAAATTTGGAATAATAAACCTTCATTAAATAAATGAAAACTGGAATATTGATTAATTCTATAGCACCAATGTTTACATCACCAAAAAGTATTGATGTAAATGATCCAAATGGAATCAGCATTATAAATATGAGTCTATTCTTCCATGAGTCATACTCAAGAACAATTACAACATATAATGAAATTACAATATCCAAAACCAAAAAGAAGAGTATATCCGGAGAGTTGAAGAAAACCAATGAATATAAAATATCAATGAAAAACAGCATCATCATTATAAGATAAAATACCTGTTTTAATGTGTGAATTTCATCTTCTGGGAAATATTCTTCCGGTTTAAAGAATCTGTTGTTATGATTTCTGTATCTTTTTAATATAAATTTACCTAAAAGACATAATGCCAAAAATAATAATGATATAGTAATTACTTTAAAAGCATAAACAAATATCGAATCCAAAAAAACACCTCTACTAGATAATAATATTATCTAAAAACAATAATCTTTCAATAAAGATTATTAATATTTTTAAACAAACAATTATTTAAATATATTCAAACATAAAATAAATCAAGGAGATTTAAAATGAATAACAAGTTAACTTTAATAATAGCTATTATTGGTATTGCCCTTATTATAGTTGGAGCATTTTTCGTTGTAAATTCCAATATGCAAAACAGCGATGTAAATGGAACTTCCCTTAAAATCCCTCTGCAAAAACAGGATTTTAAACTTTTTGAGATAAATGTTCCTGAAGGGTCTAATTTTACAGTTAAAAATCAGAAATCATCAATGATTTATTATCAAAATACCGGAGAGTATGGAAATGATTTAACCGGAATTATAATCTGTAAAAATATAACCGATGATTTAATTGGCGATAAATCTGTTTCTGTGATTAATTCAACAACTGAGAAAGTTTATTCTAGTGAAGTTAAAAATAAAACAATTTATAAACATGTTTCAATTCAGGATGGTTGCGATATAATATTAATCGGTGATGATTTAAATCTTTTAAAAGAAATTGCAGATACAATTAAAATTAAAGATATAAGTAGTTTATAACTTAAACTACTTCATACCATACTTTTGCCTTATATGGAGTAAAACCGTCAATCAGATCTGTTTTAGTTCCATTAACTTTTTTCTTTAATTTCTCACCGGTGCTTTTATTTTTAAAGAAAAATTTTGTTTTAACTATTTTTGTGTGATGTGAATCAATATCTTCCCCGTCACTACCTGCATACCATGCAACAACACCAGTTCCTTTATCATACTGTTTGTTGTCCTCATATTCAACATAACCTGCTATAGCATCACCATTATCTAATCTTTTAGCCTTGTTTTTCCATAACTCCCCATCTTTAAAATTATATATTTTAACTTTGGTTGTCTTGATTTCTTTTTTATCTTTGTGATGGAATATATCATCTAAACTAAAAAAACTGCTATCTCCACTTTCATCGGCACATACTATACCTGTAAAAACCGCCAGAATAGCTATTGAGAATATTATTAAAAGAATATTTTTCTTATTTAACAACATTTTAATACACCTGGTTAAATATTTGTGAACAAATATTATTTAAAACTACACTTTATATAATTTAGGTGCATGAAAATAACTAAATCTTTAAATAATATCTAAAAACAAAGATATTAATTGTAACACTTCCCGTGTTACACTAAAAAAAATTATTTTTAGTTTGAGTTTAAAGGTTCGTCCTTTAAACTTAAAAAAATTTAAAATGTATTAAAAAAAGCTAACTTATTTTAAAAAAACTTAAATCGTGGATAATAATGTCTTTAATAAAGATTATATCTATTCACGAGGCAAAATTATGAATTCAAATGAAAAAACAAATGCTATTTTATCATTTATCTTACCTGGTGTCGGACAAATTTTAAACGGAGAAACTGAAAAAGGAATCAAAATGATTATAATGTCTGTAATTTTATATACAGTCACTTATTTTCTGCTAAATTCTCCATTAGGTCATGGAATATCAATTGCATATCAGGGATATGCTGCTTATGATGCATATACATGTTATGAAATAAAAAAAGAATAGTGAATAAGTAATTATTCACTAGCAGGTTTAATTTTTGTAAAAATGAATGCAACAACCAATACTGAGATAATAATAATTAAATCAACAATTAATTCAAATGTTTTTGCTGTTGAAAAGAGTTGGACAATACCAACAGCCCAAATTATAATTAAAACAATTGGCAGGAGATATTTAATTATAAATTTCCACAACTTACCGACTTTAAATGTTGAAAATTGATTAAGTGCCGGTAAGAACTTATCAACACCGTAAAACCATGCAAATATTATACATTGAATTCCGATTAAAAGTAATATTCCAAATTGATTTACAAATGAATCAATTATTCCAACAAGATAACTGCTGATACCTGTTGTTAAAATCAATGAAAACAAACAACCAATAACAGACAATATTGTTGCAGTTTTCTTTCTTGACCATCCTAACTTGTTGGAAGTTGAATTCAACATCGGTTCGAAAAATCCAAGTGCTGAAGTAATTCCTGCAAACAATATTGCAAGGAATAATAATGGAGCTAATACACGCCCAATTGGACCCATAATGTTAAATATCATTGGGAATACCACAAATATTAATCCTGTTCCTTCAGTAATTAATTCAATCATCGGTGTTCCTGCAGTAAATGACATGTAACCTAAAATGGAAAATACTCCAAATGCAGTGAAAATTTCAAATGCAGAATTGGATGCAACTACTATTAAAACATTATCTGTCAGTTTTGAATTTTCAGGCAGATAACTTGCATATGTAAGTGCAATTGCCTGACCCATACTTAAAGAAAAGATAATCTGAGCAAAAGCAGCAAGCCAAATATTTACATCTCCTAATTTAGACCAGTCAGGAGATAAAAGAGCATTCATACCAATACCTGCACCAGGTAATGTTAATGCATAAACAACAATAATACCCATTATAACAAATAAAGCAGGAATAAGTAATTTTGAAACTTTACCAATACCTTTATCTACATTTCTATGTGAAATAAACCATAAAAGAACCCATAACAATAAAACACCAACAGTGGTAGGTACCAATAGGAAACCCGCATTTGAGAGATTGGAACTTCCACCAACAGTTTGTGTAAAGTAAGCTGCAGCATCTGCACCCCAGCTAAAAGTAAAACTGCTTAACAGATATACTAAATCCCAGCTTAAAATAACCATATAATATATTACAACAATAAAAACAAACAGAACCAAAATCCATGCAATGATTTCAAATTTTGGATTTATTTCTTTCATAATCTTTGAAAAGGATTCCTTAAATGAAAATCCCACACCATATTCTAATATTAAAAAAGGGATCCCCATAATAGCTATTGCCACAAAATATGGAATAAAAAATGACCCTCCACCATTAGAATACAGCACATAGCTGAAACGCCATATGTTACCAAGACCAACAGCAGCTCCGATCATAGCGAAAATAAATGCCAATGACGAATCCCATTGTGATTGTTGAGACATAGTATAATTTTTATAAAACAATATATAAATAATTTCTATATGAATGTATTCGATAAATTTCTAATGGGAGAAACATCACGTATAAACTGGTGTTTTGAAAATAATCATTTCATTAAACGTCTTCAGGATAACGGAATTTCTAAAAGTTATGTTGTTGACTGTGTAATGAACGAAGAACCAATCAGCTGGCAGCATGTTGAAGGAGATAAATATGCCTGTGTTTATGAAGCTCCGGAAAATAAAGATTACAAAGAAATACGAATTTTAATGGGCTGCAGTGGAAATTCAATTGATTTAATAACCATTATGAGAAATAATGAAACAACAACCAACCGTCAAAACAGACAGTATCAGTCTGAAAAAAAGAAAAAAATAGAAAAAAAGCGCTTAAAAGCACTTTCTAAAAGAAAATGGTAAAAGCTAAATTGCTTTGAAGTTAAAGTTACAGCTTATACCAATTCTAAATAATACAACACCATCAGCCCCACCAACAATTGCAGCACGAGCATCATTTACCAAAGTTGACTGTGATAATATGGTCTGACCGCCATTGCTATAGGACTGAATTCCTGTCCAGATTTGAGCTCCAAGTGACTGAGAGCCAAATTTTTCTGTAACCAAATGAATCCATCTAGGTTCTTTGTGGTAATTGTAACGGTATACCATTGGAAGAATACAGTCTAAGTATCTGCTCATTGTTGGAATATCCTGACCATAATAGTAATGCATCATTTTCGGTTCAGGCATTACAGCAGCTGAAACAATACAGTTTGATTTTACCTTATGAACAGCAGTACTTGCTTTTTTAACAAAGTAATTAATGGATTCAACAGCGTTTATGTGTTTGTGAGCTGTTCCACCATATCTTATATAATCGAAATGAACTCCGTCAACACCAGGTATTTTAGCGTATGATTTTGCCTGAGCGATTTTTTTATTCATGAAAGATGTTTTGAATTTTCCGGTTTTTGTAACTGGTGAAACCCATTTTCCACCATTATAAAAGACATTCATCCATAAATGAACTTTAATACCGTTTTTATGTGCTGAATTAATAAATGAAGTTACAGCTGATTTTCCATGAACTGATAATGCTTCAGCATGAAGGAATAAATGTTTTGTTCCTTTACTTGCAAGACTTTTAAGGTTTATTTGTTTCATATGTGACGGCCATAACCAGTAACCGTTTCCTTTACCCATAGCTGATCTTACTTTAATTTTATAAGAACCGCTTGAGGCATTGTATGGTGAATTTTTAGCAAATTTATATTTTATTTTGTATTTACCTTTTTTGAGTTTTAAAAATATTTTTGCATTACCATTTTTATTTGTA
Organism: uncultured Methanobrevibacter sp.; assembly: GCA_902785855.1. GTDB lineage: Archaea > Methanobacteriota > Methanobacteria > Methanobacteriales > Methanobacteriaceae > Methanocatella. The sequence goes on from CADAAJ010000035.1 coordinate 5,521, forward strand.
GTTGCATTATATCTTTTACCTGCAATTTTAAATGTTACATTTTGATGTTTAACTAGAGTTCCATCTGCTTTAAGTAATGTTACATAAAACAAACACTCAGAGCCTTGTCTGTAATTTAAATATTTATCTCCAACTTTTATTTGTGTTGCAACAGCTTCTTTGATTTTTACTTTACATGTAGCTGATGCATTTTGTGTCTGATTATCTCCAGCAAAGATTAAATTAACTTTATATGAACCTTTAGTGAGATTAATAGGAATGCTGAATATTCCATCTTTATCACTGATTCCTTCAAATTTAGATCCGTTTACCTCAGCATTTATCTTTTTATCAGCCAATGGAGTTCCATTTGAAGATATTTTTCCATTTATAGAAATTGGAAATGATTCATATCCTTTAACATTTGAAGCTGTAATTTCACTTGGTGCTTTAACATCCCCGTCTGTGAGTACATCTTCATCTAATTGTTCTACTACTTTTAAATTACTGTCTGTTTGATTATCAGCAGCTGATACTGCTGAAAGTGAAATCAGAACAGTTAATATACATAATAATATTAATATTTTGTTTTTCATAACTTACCTCTTATAAACTGTTAAAGTTAAAGAAATTAATTAAACCATATCTGAATAGTATTACCCCTGTAGCTCCACCGGACTGTGCGTATTTTGAATCTCCTTTAAGTTCACTTGCAGAGAGTTTGGATACATCACTGTCTGAGTGGTAAGACTGAAGACCACTCCATACTTCTGCAGATTTACTCTGTGATATAAAGGTACTTGTTGTGGATTTAATCCAGTTTCTTCCAGTTCCGTAATTTCCTTTATAAATCATTGGAACCAGCACATCAAGGTATTTGCTTATTGTTGGAATATCCTGACCATAATAATATTTATTTGAAGAAGGTTCAGGCATTATTGCAGCTGAAACAATAAGTTTAGAATTGATTTTGTGAACTGCTTTTGATACTTCTTTAGTAAAGTAATTAATAGCTTTAACACCATTTGTGTGTTTATAAGCAGTTCCAGGGAATCTTAAATAATCCATATGAACTCCGGCAACACCGCTTACTTTAGCATATTTTTTAGCTTCGTTTATTTTAGTTTTAAAGTATGAATATTTAAATGAACCGTCACTGTATACTGGTGAATGCCATTTTCCATTATAATAAAATGCCTGCATCCAAATATGAACTTTAATTCCATATGACTTTGCTTTTTTAATAAAACTTACAACAGCACTTTTTCCATGTAAATCAAATGCTTTAAAGTTAAGAAGAATATTATTAACACCATGTTTTGCAACAGTTGCAAGATTAATTTTTTTCATATCCGCTCCGAAAACCCAAAATCCATTGTTTACAGCACCTGCAGATTTTACCTTAATTTTAGAAGAACCTTCGGATTTTTTATATAAATCTGTTTTATAGAATTTATATTTGATTTTGTAGGTTCCTTTTTTAAGTTTGATATTAATTGAAGCAATACCCTCTTCATCAGTTACTCTTTTGTATTTCTTACCATTGATTTTAAAGACAACTGTCTGGTTAACAACAGGTTTGCCTTTTATATCAGTTAGCTGAACTTTAAATGGTTTTTTAACTTTTGAAACATATTTTATATTGTTTGCTCTTGAAATACTTGTAATCATTTTACGAAGTGTAATAGTTGCATTTGCAGATGACGGAGAAATAATACTGTCACCGTCAAAGTATGCAGTAACTGAATAAATTCCAAAAACAGGATCTAAAATAATACCTGCTTTACCTTTGGAATTTGTTTGAGCAGAGTATACGGTTCCATTAATAACAAATCTGATTGTTTTTGATGGAACTCTAACACCATCCACTGTTAAAACAGCTGTATAGTTATTAACTTTGGTTATATAATTATCATAATCAGATATTGTAATTTTTGAAGTAGTATTTTTAACAACAAGTACTGATTTTTCACCGCTTGCATTAGTATAACCGCTTTTTGAAAAGGAAAATTTAATTGTATAAATTCCTGACTGTGCATTGATTTTAAGTTTTGCCAATCCGTTATTATCGGTTTTTGAAGATGAATCAGTTCCGTTGAAATTAAAATTAACAGTCTGATTTGAAAGTGCTAAACCATCTTTTGATGATAAGCGGACAGTAAAATCATTTCCATTAATAACTGTAGAATCATCACTTGTGATTTTAGTTTCAATATCTGCCAATGTTTCTTCACTGTCAATATCTTTTGTAATAACTTCATTATTACTTGTTATATCATTTGAATATATTTCATTAGTATTATTTTCACCAGCACTAACTGCACCTATCATAAAAATGAATATTAATAAAACCGATGCAATTAATGCTTTCTTTTTTAATATAATATTTTCACCCATATTATGATTTTTATTTTAAAAAATTCATACACTATAAAAATTTATTTAAAAGGATATATAAATGTTATTACAACTTTAAAATTAAAAAATCAGATTAAAATAACTCATATTAATGAAAATAGATTTAAAATATATAGAAATAATAACAAAAAGAATAATTAAATTAAAATAAAGTCTAATAAGGTTATATAGCTTGAATTAAAAATAAAAATTACAGAAAGATATAAAATATAAAATACTGTTATTAATAAGTATTAAACAAAAAATAACAATTACACTTCTTATTTAAAAAGAAAATTAAATGATTAACAATTTAAATTGTTAATCTGAGTCATCCTGAGAGAATAATTGGTCTAACATCCACTCTGCATCATATTCCATAATGTCATCATAACCCTGACCCATTCCCAAAAAGAGAATTGGTTTTTTAATTACATAACCAATGGAAAGTGAAGCTCCACCTTTACTGTCTGCATCAGCTTTTGTTAGAATTACTCCATCAATATCAATTGCTTCATTGAATTTCTTAGCCTGTTCAACTGCATCGTTACCTGTTAGAGCATCCCCTACAAAGATAACCAAATCAGGTTTGGAAACTCTTTTGATTTTTTTCATCTCATCCATAAGATTGGTGTTTGTCTGCATTCTTCCTGCAGTATCAATTAAAACCAATTCTTTTGATTGAGCACGTGCATGTTCAACAGCGTCAAATGCAACAGCTGCAGGGTCTGATCCTTTTTGATGCTTAATAATTTTAACTCCAACATTATCTGCATGATGAGTTACCTGTTCAATAGCACCTGCTCTGAATGTATCTGAAGCAGCAATTACTGGAGTGTATCCTTTTTTAAGATAATAGTTAGCTAATTTACCGATTGTTGTTGTTTTACCTGTTCCGTTAATACCAACAAACATTACAACCAAAGGTTCTCCTTTTGCTTTTTTATCTTCAATCATTTCAGTCATTGATTTTGAAGGAATATCAATGATTTCACTAACAGCACTTCTTAAAGCAAGATAAGTGTATTCTGTAATGTCGTTGCTTCTTTTAATTTTTTTACCGATTAAATTTAATTTTACTTTTTCAACGATTTCTGTTGCAACTTCTATTGCAACATCTCCTTCAAGAAGTCCCATTTCAAGTTCCCATAAGATATCTTCAACATGTTTTTCCTTAATTGTTTTCTCACGGACAAATGAAAACAGCCCACCTGATGATTCATCATCCTCTTCAGATTCAGAATCATCTTTATTTCTGCTCCAAAAATGAGATTTACTTTCACTTTCTTCATCTTCATCATCTATTTCTTCTTCATCATCGCCACTTTTATTTCTGCTCCAGAAATGAGATTTGCTTTCACTTTCTTCTTTTTGATCATCTATTTCTTCTTCATCATCTTCATCTTTTTTTTGTTTTTTTCGTCCAAATGAGAAAAATGATGATTTACTGCCCTCTTCTTCTTGAAGATTATCTTCTTCCTGAGCTTCTTCTATAATTTCTTCTTCTAATTTTTCACTAGTTCGTGAAAATTTATTTTTTAATGATTCAAACAAAAATAACCCAACCTATAATGTTAGTTTAATTAATAGTTATTTATGTTTTAATAATATATATTATTTAAATTTAGCATGAAATGATAATTGACCTGAAATCGTAAAATTGTTCTAAGATGCTAAAAATTATATTAAAGCTATTTATTTAGGTTAATTTTAAAAAAGAAAAGATTTAAATAAGAAATTGATAAAACTAATATGCATGAAAACCGAAAATAACTATCTCCATTATACAGACTATGTGTTTAAGAAAATATTGAAAAAATATTGTGATGGTGTTTTAAAATTTTTAAATATACCCTACAAACTAAAACGAATCAATCAAAGTGAAATAACAGGATATGGTCCAAAAATCTATCGCATGGATTTCACAGGTGATGTACTAGATGGAATTGAAGAGTTGTCTTTGATACTTGAATGCCAAACATATCTTCCCCAGGAAGATGATATTAAACGATTTTTTCAATACATAACATTAATTAGAACATTTAAAAACCAGAATGTTGAATTATATATTCTATTAACCGAAAAAGCCCCATATGACAGTCTAAATTTTAAAATAAACGAGGACTGCATATATAAAATGAATGTAATTTCACTAAAAGATATCAAAGCGACAGATATATTTAACAAAATAGAACATAAACTAAAGTATAGGAAAAAAATTACTGAAGAAGATATTGCTGCATTACAATTAATCGCATACACCAGCTACACTGAAACAACATTAGAAATACTAAAAAAAGCCAACACACTAATAAACAAAATACCACTAGATATTAATGAAAAAGAAGCAATAATATATATTCTAGATGTACTAAGCGCAAACATGCTAAATGAAAAAGATAAAATAGAATACATGGAGGAAACAAAAATGTTAATAAACCCAAGAGACGAATACATGAAAAACGAAGGAATAAAAGAAGGAAAAGAAGAAGGAAAACAAGAAGGAATACAAGAAAAAACAGAAGAAATCGCAAGAAAACTACTAAACAAAAACATGCCCCTAAAAGAAATCAGCGAAATAACAGAACTAACAACAGAAGAAATAAAAAACCTCTAAATATACCACCAAAATATATTCAAGCACTACAATTAATCACATACACCAACCACACCAAAACAACAATAAAAATACTAAAAAAAGCCAAGACAATAATAAACAAAATACCACTTGATATTAATGAAAAAGAAGCAATAATATATATTCTAGATGTGCTAAGCGCAGACATGCTAAATGAAAAAGATAAAAAAGAATACCCAGAGGAAACAAAAATGTTAATAAACCCAAGAGACGAATACATGAAAAATAAAGGAATAAAAGAAGGAATAAACAAAGGAAAAGAAGAAGGAAAAGAAGAAGGAAAACAAGAAGGAATAGAAGAAAGTAAAAAAGAAATCGCAAAAAAACTACTAAACAAAAACATACCCCTAAAAGAAATCAGCGAAATAACAGAACTAACAACACAAGAAATAAAAAACCTAAAAACAAAGGAAGTAAAATAATGTTAATAAACCCAAGAGACGAATACATGAAAAACGAAGGAATAAAAGAAGGAAAAGAAGAAGGAAAAGAAGAAAGTAAAAAAGAAATCGCAAAAAAACTACTAAACAAAAACATGCCCCTAAAAGAAATCAGCGAAATAACAGAACTAACAACACAAGAAATAAAAAATTTAGAATTATAACTTACAATCGCAGATTTATGTATTGAAAAAAACCTTAAATAAATATTTTAAAAAAAAAGATATAAAAATAAAAAAAATAAAAGGTATTAACTCATTTGAGTCATATTACCTTGAGCTGCTGCTGTGAGCTGTTCAGCCTGTGCAGATAAATTACCAACAACATCAGTTACTTGCTGTAAGTTAGCAAGCATTTTATCCAAACTGTCTTGGAGTTCTTCTTTTTGTCTTGATAAAATTTCACGAGCACCGTCAGCATCTTTTTTAACAGCAATACCGGAACCGATACTGACAATAATTTCATCAGTATTTTTAAGTTCTCCTTTAACAAAAGAACCAGCACCTACCGGTACAAATGCTTCAATTGAATCTTTACCTTCAATATCATCTAAAGTGTTGGATAATGCATCAACTTCAGAAATTGAAGCCTGGATTAATTCAACTTGCTGTTGAATTAGCTCAGCTTGTTGTCTGTATACATTTATTTCTGAAAGAAGATTGTTTAATCTTTGCTGATCTTCCATTTTAACACCTCAAATGCAACTATAAAATTTCTTTTACAATAGGGTCAATTACATCTTCAGGAGCAATTTCATCTATTGATTTGATTGAAATTTGATTCCTGTTAATACCATGTTTACTTCCGAATCTTTCATAGATTTTTTCTTCAACATCACTTTCACAAGTTGCTTTGAATTCTTTAGTAAATTTATGATATTCATCGCCCATTACAAAAGTTCCTTTAACTCTGTAAATTTTTGTTATCATATAATCCCTCGATTTAAAAATTATCTAAAAAGCCTAAGGCTTGTTCGACTCTGGCCATTTCAGGACCGGTACTATCTTTAGCTACAATTGCTCCATTTGAATTTGCAATAGAACATGCACCGACTAAAGAAATACCTCTCCCAACAGTACCTATATCTCCTTCAACACCGAATACTTCCTGAGCAAGTTTGACTTCAGATTTAAGAGCATGCTGACTTATTAAAAATCCTTTATTTGTTACCTGAATTAGTGATCCTATAATGTCACTTCCAACCATAGGTTTTGATATAACATCAACATCTAAAGTTTCTTCAATAATTTCAACTGCATTATCAGATAAAAACGGACTAGCTATTGCTCCATTATCATTTGCAGCAACAATATTTCCAAGTGCTGTGTATTCACCAGGTACACTAGCTACATTTAAACCTAATTTCTTAAACTGTTCAACTTCTCTATCTAAAACATGTGGGGAAACAATGATACCATTTGAATTAGCTACAGCTAAAGAACCTATAAGGTGACTTCCAGAAATTGAAGATTTTACAACATCAACGTCTAATGTTTCTTTAATTACTTCTGCTTTTTCATCTAAAAGATTAAAAGGAACAATAGCTAAATTGTCAGTTGCCAATATGAATACTCCAACATTTGGATTACCTATAATATCTACTCTTTTTAACATATTGTTACCTCACATTCCTTAGTATAACTATTCTGCTAAAGTAGCTGTTACAATACCATCATCATCTTTTACTGCTTTAACAGTGATTTTAGAAGGTATTTTTTGAATACCTCTTTCCCAAATAGCATGATTGATAGATTCGTCAATTTTGACATCTTCAGCTTTCATGTGTTTAGTTAAGAAATTTTTAACTTCCCTAATAGCTCTAGGAGCTCTTATAGTCCTTTTAACATTTTTTACATCTCTAAGTGGAATTGTGTAAACTCTCTCCATTTTAACCCCTCTTATAATTTAAGACTGTTTCTTCTCCAATGTCTAGGTTTTGGTCTGTATCTAAGTTTACGATTAGTTTTAGCATAAGCCCAGATTGGAATTCTCCTGTTTTGTTTATTTGCTTTTGCCATTCTTAATTTTTTAGCTAATGGTTTATTTCTACTCATTTTCTCACCTGAATAATTATTTTTTATATCCTATAACACGAGTTTGATAATGTTCGGGAAATATATCTAAAGAATTTCCTCCCATCTCATCAATCAGAGTTCTTATTTCAACCTCATAATCTGAACTGTTGTCTTTGTTTGATTTTTCATGATTTATTTCAAACAAATTAGATGTTATGAGTTTAACTGATTTGTGACCGAAGCTGTCAAGATTAATGTATTGGACATTGAATCTGTCTTCAAGGCTTCTGATTTGATTGACATTTAACTTGGGAGTTCTATCATCTCGTCTTGTCCCGTCTGCAATAATGTCACATTTATCTGCCATGTGATTTATAACTGATTCATGGATGAATTTTATTCCTTCATTTGGAAATCCGTCTTCAAGAATCATTTCACATGCATGATTTAAAATCTCTAAATCCATTTTTAATACATTATGTTTAAAATTTAAAGATTTTGCTGATTTAGCTGCCGGAATATATGAATCATAAACACCAAAATTTGCTGTAAATAATTCAACATCAAAACCCAGTCTTTTAAGCATAACTGCAACAAAAGATGAGTCTTTTCCTCCACTATATAATACAGCTACTTTCATTGACATTATTTCCTTGTAATTTTAATTTCTCTTTTCTGACCAGCAATTTGACTTAAAAGCACTTTAAGTTGGTCATCTGTAACTTTACCTCTTAAACTACCACTCTGAGCAGACTGAATTAACTGTAACTCAATCTGATTTACCATCTCAGGTTTTGTTAATTTAAGATTAGCTAAACGCTGACGAGCTTCAGAAGTTAAAATTTGTGATAAAATCTGTCTTTTCTGAGCTTCCATCTGTTCCTGTTCAGCTTGTTGTTGTGCCTGAGCAGCGGCCTGCTGTTGTGCTTGATTTTGTGCAGCTGCCTGTTGAGCTTGCAATTCAGCCATTCTTTTTTGACGAATTTCATCTAAGTCGCTCATATCAAACTCTCCAAATTATAATTAGTATTTTTCAAGTTCAGGAATGTCTTTGATTATTTCTCCAGAAATTTTATCTAAAAAAGATCTTCCTTGAGGAGTAACAACTCTTCCACCTTCAACTTTCTCAACATATCCTGCGTCTTCTAATTGGTGTAAGGCATTTCTTACAATAGCACCGCTACCTTTTTTAAATGCTTCAGGTCTAACTCCACGGTCTTTTTTGCCACCATAGAAAGTTCTTAAACTTACAACACCAACAGGTCCATCAATGTAAACTCTTCTGATGATGGATGCAGTTCTTATATACCACCAGTCAGCATTTTCCGGTTTTCTTTCTTTGTGAACACCGGTTTTAACAAAATTGGACCATGCAGGAGATTCTATTTTATCATTATTTTTAAATTCTTCTGCGACTTTATTAATTAATAAATCTGCAGGTACATCAAATACAGTAGTCATATTAATTCTCCAATATTATAATTTTATTGTAGCTTAATCCACTGTAAATTTAAGACCTAAAAAAATAGGGCCTGTAACTCTAAATTTATAATGTTTAAGGCTTTTTCTTGTAAATAACAGCAACGTGACCTCTAACGTCAATTAATTTTGCTCTGCATTTAGAGGTAATCTCGTCGATGTATTTATCTTTATCGCGAGCGATATTTTTTGCAAATTTAAGTTTAACGATTTCATTAGCTTTAAGTTGACGTTTAATTTCTTCAATAACATTATCATTAACGCCTGATTTGCCAATGTTAATTGTCATCGCATTAAGAGCTCTATTCATCATTTCTTTTTTGGTTTGACTCATATTTAGCTCTCCTTTTTAACTTTTTCTCCTTATGATAAGGAATTTTCATTACATGACCGCACTCACCACAAATAATGTTAACTTCACCGTTAACGAGCCGGACGGTGCTATTGCAGCCAGGTTTGAGGAAACACATACATTTCTTACAATACCTTCTTCTCCACTCATCAGGGATTTTGGTATTGTATTTTGTGGACAACTTCAAAGCAAGTTTTACATAACGATTTGATCGCTCGGGATGGTTGATGAATTCCATCTCAGCTCGATTAAAAAGAATATTCATTCTCTCAATCGCTATTTCAATCATCCACTTTGGCCGTCTTCCTCTTGTCAAAATATCCTCCCTTTGTAGGATATAATATTCATGATTGGATTAAAATGATTTGCGCATAATAAAACAAAAACCATAGTTAAAAAATAACCTTAGGTTAATATGAATATTAAAAATAAATATGTTTATTACTATTTATAAAGGTTGTGAATTTATGATTTTGTTGAAATCCTTTTTGAAATTTTTGCTGATTTGCCAAGTGATATTTTTAGTCTGATTTGTTGTTTTGTAATTATTTAGTTTTAGTTTTATTAATTTGTAAATATTATCTTTTTATAATAGTGAATACATATTATATATTCTTTATTTTCAGATATATTTCTTTTTTAGAGATATTGATTGTTTTATAGAAAATTCAGAAAAAAAATCTTTAGGATTTCAACAGGATTATATGTCTTTTTTAAATTTTAGCTATTTATTGATTATATCTTCATAGCATTCAAACAAATTAATAACCATATCAAACTCAGTTTTCATATCACTTATTAATTTTAGTTCCGAATTCCAAACTTCATTTTCTTTCTCTCGATTAAGCCCCCACTTAATTTTGTCAAGATCTCCTTCGGTTAAACATTCTTCGGATAATTTTTCATAAATTGAGAAAAATTTAACCTGAATATCTTCACGTAAATTCTTTAACTGTTCATAGTCTTTAATTAATTCTTCAAGATGAAATTTATGTAAGCTGAATGTATCATGGTCATAAAATAACATCATATTACTAAAACCATAAAACAACTCATTTTCATCACTACTAAATTCCTCGTAATTAATTATTTTTTCTTCATACATAATAATCATAAATAAAATATTGTTTGAAGTCATATATAATCTTTTTTAAAAAAATAAAAGCAATATTACTCTTAAATTGTAATTTAACGAAGAAATAGCAATATTGATTTGAAGTTATAATTTATAAAAAATATGAGGGTGTCCGCCAAAATTGATTTTTGATTTTTTGTCAAAAAATTTTTTAGCTTAATTTTTATTATTTTTACTATATTCTTTTAAATTTTTAATTATTTT